>CAJWJL010000057.1:0-11548 GCA_913042135.1 uncultured Chloroflexota bacterium
ACAAACTGTGGAGAAGGATCTGTGCTCTCTTCTGCCGTAGATGTAGATGCCCGTAAGGATTCTGCTGCACGCGCTGCGTCGTCATCGCCACTATCAGATGATTCGATGCCTCCTGTGGCTACATCTGCAAGCGCTGATACCGCAGCAAGAAGACCGCCGGCGTCAGTAATGTCCTCTGATGCCGATCCACCAGTCTCTTCACTTGGTGTTGATTCTGATTCAGCTCCAACACCAACCATATCTCCACCACCGATAGCTGCTAATGCTTCTTCGAACGTAGCAGGCGCCTTAGTGAAACCAGTTAGACGACCATCTTCTCGCTCACCTTCCTCCACTCCAAGACGTGCACGACCTTCGGCTGTCTGATCAAGTCGAGCAGGTATCAGTCGACCGATAATGACATTCTCTTTCAACCCGTTTAAGCGATCTACAGAACCGTTCACAGCGGCTTCAGTAAGCACACGTGCAGTTTCCTGGAAAGATGCTGCAGCCAAGAAACTCTGAGTGTTAAGCGATGCCCTGGTTACACCAAGAAGAACCGGACTAGCTGTGGCAGGTTCGCCACCCTCAGCCAACATATTGTTGTTTGTCAGTTCGTAATCATGCCTATCCACCAATTCTCCTGGCAACAAGTCACTGTCACCCGGATTATCAACGCGAACTTTACGCATCATCTGGCGAACAATAACTTCGATATGCTTATCATGCAACTGCACACCTTGTGATCGATATACCGCCTGAACCTCATCAACTAAGTAACGTTGTACTGCTGCCTGTCCTTCAATTCGAAGAATATCTTGTGGATTCTTCGGACCATCGGTCAGCGCTGTCCCCGGATCGATCTTATCGCCGTCAGAAACCAAAATTTCTGACGCCGCCGGAATCACATACTCACGCTCATCTGTCTCATTCCATGCAATTCGAACGGCTGTCTTCGTTACCTGCACAGTACCTGCAACTGGCGCAAATATTTCTTCTTGTAATTCGTCTGCTGTGCCCGCCTTAACGGCTGCAGCCATAGCAACTTTCTTTGCAGAAAGAACAACTTCACCAGCGTCAACCCAATCACCCGTTTTGACAGTCTGTCTATGAGTTTGAGGAATGTTCATTTCCTCTGAATAAACTTCGGTAGAAGTAACTCTAACTACACGACCCTCAGGCAGTTGGCCAATCTCAATTTGACCACCTATTTCAGATAAAACCGCCATACCTTTTGGCTGTCGGGCTTCAAATAATTCGACAACACGAGGCAAACCTGACGTAATGTCCTTACCAGCAATACCTCCAGTGTGGAACGTTCTCATGGTCAACTGTGTGCCAGGTTCACCAATCGACTGAGCTGCAATAATCCCAACAGCTTCACCCAGTAGAGCAGGATCTCCGGTAGCAAGTGAACCGCCATAACATTTTTGGGATATGCCACGCTGAATCGTACTCGAAAGCGGTGAAAATACCCACGCCTCTTTTACATTTGCAGCCATGATACGTTCAGCCACTTCTCTGCTGACTAATTCATCACGCTCCGCTATTAATTCACCCGTCTCAGGATGAACAATAGGTTCGGCAAGGTAGCGAGTTACAATTCTCTCCGCAAGTGGTGCCTGCTGACCACCTTGTTGATCGTTAGTAATCAGGATCCCCTGTGCGCCCGGGTCATTCTCTGTGGTGATTATCACATCCTGCGCAACATCAGCCAAACGACGAGTCAAATACCCAGAGTCCGCTGTCCGTAAGGCTGTATCAGCGAGACCTTTTCGAGCCCCATGAGTAGAGATAAAGTACTCAAGAACTGATAAACCCTCAGCAAAACTCGAACGTATGGGCATCTCTATAATCCTGCCCTTAGGATCTGACATCAACCCCCGCATACCAGCCATCTGTTTAATCTGCGCGATATTACCTTTCGCACCAGATGCTGCCATCGTAAAAATTCCACCATACTTATCTAACGTGTCTTCGACAGCATCTGTCATTTTATTTGAGACATCAGTCCAAATTCCTACCGATGCTTCATAACGTTCATGATCAGTGATGAGACCCTCTTGATACTGCTCATCTAATTTGGAGATCTTAGTATCAGCAGCAGACAATAAGGATTGCTTCTGTGGAGGCGTAACGATGTCTTTCATTGCTATCGTAGTGCCTGACTGGGTAGCGTACTTAAACCCGAGGTTTTTCACCTGGTCTAACATCTCAGAAGTAGCTTGATTACCATATCCAGTTACAACCTCCCCAACCAAAGCTTCAATGGCACCACGGTCAAACAACTGGTTTCGAAACTCCATCGTTTTTGGAAGAGCCCAGTTGAATATAACGCGACCCACAGTGGTTTCAATCAGCTCACCATGGTCATCACGTACTTTGATTAGTTGACGCAGCTTGATTCTTTCAGTGTCAAACGCCAAACGTACATCATCAAAATCCGCGTATGTTGTATAAAATACAGCATTACCTTCCTCATCCCTTTCAACAGGCGTCAATTCATCACCGTCGACCCCGGTAAGGTAATAAACACCAAGGACCATGTCCAGAGTGGGGGAAACAATCGGAAATCCTGAACTGGGAGCAAGCATATTGTTGGTTGAAAGCATCAATCGCTGTGCTTCAATCACCGCTTCTCTTGAAAGTGGAACGTGTACTGCCATCTGATCACCATCAAAATCAGCGTTAAACGCTGTACAAACTAATGGGTGAATCTGAATGGCCGAACCATCAACTAAAACTGGTTGGAAGGCTTGAATTCCCAATCGATGAAGAGTAGGAGCTCGATTAAGCATTACAGGATGATCTTGTATAACCTCTTCAAGCAAATCCCAGATTTCTGGACGAGCTCTCTCTGTCATTCTTTTCGCGCTTTTGATGTTGTGAGCATATCCCTTCACAACTAGTGCGTTCATTACAAACGGCTTAAACAATTCTAGAGCCATCTTTTTCGGCAAACCACACTCATACATATTGAGTTGGGGCCCAGAGATTATTACGGACCTTCCACTGTAATCCACACGTTTACCCAGAAGATTTTGCCTGAAACGACCTTGCTTACCACGAAGAAGATCCGTCAAAGACTTGAGTTTATGGTTATGACTGCCCTGAATAGCTCGACCACGACGACCATTATCAATAAGAGCATCAACAGCCTCTTGAAGCATTCGTTTTTCATTTCGAATGATGATGTCCGGAGCTTGAAGGTCGATCAAATGCTTCAATCGGTTGTTACGGTTGATCACTCTTCTATAAAGATCATTCAGGTCGCTAGTAGCAAACCGTCCGCCATCAAGCTGTACCATAGGGTGCAATTCCGGTGGTAGTACAGGTAAAACTGTAAGAATCATCCACTCAGATTTATTCCCGCTCTTTCTGAACGCTTCGACAACGCGAAGTCGTTTTATTGCCTTCTTGCGACGCTGCCCAGATGTATTTCGAACTTGATCTAAGAGTTCAATTCGAACCGAATCCAAATCGGTATTCTCGAGGATTTCAAGTACCGATTCTGCACCCATCGATGCCCTAAATACATGACCGAATTTATCGCGTAATTCACGGAATCGCGCTTCTGTGAGTAAATCCATAACTCGAATCGCCTCGAGGTCATCGATTTTATTTTGCACATCTGCTTTAACTGCTGCTTTTTGCTCTTCGGTCAGCTCGGTGAGTTTTGTAACGGCATCCTCACCTTTAAAGCTTTCGATTTCTAATGATTGAGACTCTGCAAGTTCGAGAGCTTCTTTTTCTGCCCTAGCAGCCTGAGCTTTTGTAAGTTTTTTCTTGGGTTTGTCCAGTTCTGCAAGTTCAGTGGCTATGCGATCAGCTTCTAGCTTTGCATCGAACATCGCTTGCATAGTTGATGCCAACACCTGTTCAACGTTATTGTCTGATACAGCATCTTTCAAATCCTCGTCAAAGCGTGTGCTTTCAGCGTCGCTGTACGCTTCCAGTTGCTCAATAGCATTCTGGCGCGCCACATCGTCTACAGATGTCACAACATACTGCGAAAAATATAGAATCCTTTCCAGATTCCGAGGTGAAAGATCAAGGATAAGCCCCAGGCGCGAAGGAGTTCCTTTAGAAAACCAAATATGCGCTACAGGAGCCGCTAACTTCACGTGACCCATCCGTTCTCTTCGAACTTTGGAACGCGCGACTTCGACACCGCATCGATCACAGATTACGCCTTTGTACCGAATCTTCTTGTACTTACCGCAATAACATTCCCAGTCTTTTGTAGGACCAAATATCCGCTCACAAAACAAACCGTCTTTCTCAGGCCGTAATGTACGGTAATTAATGGTCTCAGGTTTAGTTACTTCCCCGTATGACCAAGCTCTAATCTGCTCTGGAGATGCCAGTGAGATTCTAATCGCGTTGAAATCGGCGCCTGATTGTGTCATATCTGGCCGTTTCCTTCGCCTTCCAGGGATTGCACCCTATAGTTGAACTGACTAGTTGCCAGCATTCGTTTTTAGCTCACACATATTTCGCATGGACTATAGTTCGTTTAGTTTTCTTCATCGTCAACGCCAATGATTGCGTCATCAGATTCTTCAGATTCCTCTGCAGCTAAAGCCTGCAAAGAATCCTTTGTGTCATCCTCGCTATCATCTGATGAAGAATCACTTGCTTCTAAGTCGTCATCCTCATCGGTAGTCTCTACTGAATCAACGGTCAATTCATCAAGTGACAGTTCTTCAATATCCAAGGCATCAAGAGGTTCATCGCTCAGATCACTCCAATTAAGAGGAGCGCCAAGTGTCGCCGACATCTCTTGTGTAGAGGTATCGGGTTGAGTAAATCTTTCAATATCCTCGTTTAGAAGTTCAACTGAAAGCCCTAGCCCTTGCAATTCTTTCAATAGAACATGGAAAGATTCTGGAACCCCAGGCTGAATCACCTCTTCACCCTTAACGATCGCTTCGTAAGTTTTAACACGCCCGACTACGTCATCAGATTTGATCGTAAGCATTTCTTGAAGCGTATAAGCAGCCGAATAAGCTTCTAACGCCCAAACTTCCATTTCACCAAATCGCTGACCACCGAACTGAGCTTTTCCTCCAAGAGGCTGTTGAGTGATAAGCGAATAAGGACCGGTCGAACGAGCATGAATCTTATCTTGTACGAGATGGATCAGTTTCAACATGTAAACATTGCCAACCGTAACTGGCGAATCATATTTAAGACCCGTACGGCCATCATGAATCGTTTGCTTACCAAAAATTGGTGCAGATAGATTCCTTTCGCGAGCAATTTTTAATGACTCTTGCATAAGTTCCGAAGGCTTCAAGCTTTCAGTGTTCTCGCCTGTGACCTCTTCCAGCCAAATTCGCAAACAAGCCTCTCGAGCAGTTCCACGATTCGACGGGGCATCGCTCCACAGCCGATCTCGATCAAAACCACGCTCACCCAGATAGTCATCAACCTTAGCCCAATTTATATCATCCGAATCAAGATCACGATGATTCTTTGACTTAGCCTCACTTACAAACCAAGCCCTGGCAAGCTGATCTTCTATAACACTGTCCTGCGCACCATCAAACACCGGAGTCCGAGCATGAAATCCAAGGGTGTTCGCTGCCCAACCAAGATGAGTTTCTAATAATTGTCCTAGATTCATCCTAGAAGGCACACCAATAGGATTCAGCATGATATCCAGGGGAGTTCCATCTGGTAGAAACGGCATATCCTCCCTTGGCAAAACTTTAGAAACGACGCCCTTATTTCCGTGCCGACCAGCCATCTTATCCCCTTGGTTGATCTTCCTAGTATGTGCAACCCATACACGCACGGTCTTCATCACCCCAGGCTGTAAATCATCCCCATTTTCCTTTGTTAGGATTCGCACATCAGTAACTTTGCCGTGCTGTCCATGCGGCACTCGTAGGCTAGTATCCTTAACATCGCGGGCTTTCTCGCCAAAAATAGCTCGAAGGAGCTTTTCTTCAGCGGTCAGTTCAGTTTCTCCTTTGGGCGTGATCTTCCCGACCAGAATATCCCCTGGCGTCACCCACGCACCTATCCGTACAATACCTTCTTCATCCAAATCCCGCAGGCTCTCTTCACCAACGTTTGGGATATCACGAGTAATCTCTTCTGGACCCAACTTAGTTTCACGAGCCTCTACTTCGTGTTTATCAATGTGAATAGAGGTATATCGATCATCTTTAACAAGGTCTTCGTTCAATATGATTGCATCTTCATAATTAAACCCCTCGTAAGTCATAAATCCGACCAACAAGTTCTGACCAAGCGCGAGTTCTCCATTTTCAGTCGATGAACTATCAGCCAATGGAGAGCCTGGAGCAACCCTGTCTCCCTTATGAACAATTGGATGCTGATTAATCGAAGTACCCTGGTTTGAACGCACGAATTTGGTTAAGGGGTATTCAACTTCCTTCCCATCTACACCCAAAATTTTCACACAATCACTCGTCGATTCCGAGACAATCCCTTCAATTTCGGACATCACAACTTGACCAGAATCACTCGCTACACGCCATTCCATCCCCGTCCCAACTAGGGGGGCTTGGGGTTGAACCAAGGGAACTGCTTGGCGCTGCATATTGGAACCCATTAAAGCTCGGTTAGCATCATCGTGTTCCAAAAACGGAATCAATGCTGTTGAAATACTAACGATCTGCATTGGAGAAATGTCTAGATACTGAACATCGTCCGGATGAACATACGTATAAGCTTCACTACCACCCTGCCGAACCTCGACGAGTTGTGTCGTGATCTGACTCTTAGCGTCCATTGGAGTGGTCGCCTGACCAATAGTGTTTTCCTCCTCATCATCAGCCGAAAGATAATCAATATCGGCTTCATCGGCAGTCACATACGGCATAACATTCACATCACGAGGACTAAGTGCATTTACCAGAGCTGCAACTGGAATCGTAATAGGCTTTTGACTCTCGGCGATAATCTTCCCATCTTCGTCCATTATGTCTTCAAGAGGTGTACGACCTTGAATGTCTGGATTAGCGGTAGATATGTCACGACGGATTTTTCTGTAAGGAGTCTCTATAAAGCCGTAAGGGTTTAAGCGCGCATAAGTCGAAAGTGAACCAAGAAGTCCGATATTAGGACCTTCGGGAGTTTCAATCGGACAAATACGACCATAATGAGATGCGTGAACATCACGCACGTCAAAGCCCGCACGCTCTCGGGAAAGTCCACCAGGCCCAAGAGCAGAAAGTCGGCGCTTATGGGTTAGTTCGGCCAAAGGATTAGTTTGATCCATAAACTGAGATAGCTGCGATCCTCCGAAAAATTCACGAACGGCAGCAACTACTGGCCTGATATTGATTAAGGCAGCAGGAGTTGTTGTTGTAGGATCCATCTGTGTAGTCATGCGCTCTTTAACAACCCGTTCCATTCTCAAGAGTCCAAGACGCAATTGATTCTGAATCAATTCTCCGACAGCTCTTACCCGTCGATTACCCAAATGGTCAATATCATCATTCGATGCACGCCCATTGTTTATCGTAATCATTCGTCGAATCAATTCGACTATGTCATTTTTTGTAAGAGTGCGAGTCTTTTCATCAATACTCAATCTTCGATTCAGTTTGTAACGACCGACTCGCCCTAGATCGTATTTACGCTCGTTGAAAAATAAATTATTAATCAGCTCACTTGCATTTTCAACGCTAGGGGGTTCGCCAGGTCGTAATCGGCGATAAAACTCAAGAAGAGCCTCGTCAACCGTAGACGCCGCCGTATCTTTCGCCAGGGTGGCTTCCATATAACTATGGACTGGATCGTCATCTACATCGGATACTAATTGACGAATCTCATCATCAGTTGCCCAACCAAGTGCGCGTAGTAAGGTCGAAATAGGAGCCTTACGCTTACGGTCAACCTTTACCGAAAGAAGATCCTTGTTACTCGTTTCAAGTTCAACCCAAGCTCCGCGATAAGGTATCAACTTAGCACTGCAGAGTTCACGACCTGTAGCAGGATCTGTCTTTGTAGTGAAATAAGCCCCTGGCGAGCGAACCAACTGAGAAACAACAACTCTCTCTGCACCATTAATGACAAATGTTCCGTTTTCAGTCATCATTGGAAGATCACCAAAGAAAAGAGTCTGCTCTTTCACTTCTCCGGTTTCTTTGATTACCAGCTGAACCGTCACGTAAAGTGGAGCAGAAAAGGTGATCTCACGAGTTCTACATTCTCGTTCAGTATTTTTTGGCTTACGAATTTCGTGGCTTAAAAATTTAAGATCAAATCGACCACCGGAAAAATCCTCAATTGGAGAGATTTCCTGAAGAAGATCCTTCAATCCATCCGTCTTGAGCCATTGAAATGAATTAACTTGTACTTGCACAAGACTTGGAACATCAACATTGTTTGAAATGCTGTTGAACGCTTTGTAATCGGGCTGCTGAGTTGGGGCTAATCTGCGATCAGCAATAACCATGCAAACTCTCCTAGAAGTGATAAGGATTTTGACTCGCGCGTGCACTTGGCAGCACAACGCGTGAAACCCAAAGTACCCACGGAACAAAATCCATGTGTGCTTTGGGTAGTTTAGGGATTAAAAAATATGAACCAGATCGAAACGGAAGAAGATGGACATTTCTTGGACGACCTCGAATTTTAGGCGTACCCCTGTGTTGATGTCAACATCTTTATCGAGGCATTTTCAGACCACACTGACCAATCAGGTAGTATCTTGAATAAGATATTCGATCCCCCTTATTTAGAAAAGTTAATAGCTTTAATAACTAATAACTTTAAATCTTTTTCGAGTATGGAATACGTTTAGTTGTAAGATTTTCTAACTTGTTAGGTCGACAAGGTTCATAACAGCGATTGAAAACACAACCTGATCTAACTGCTGGAACTATATGAAATTGTTGCACGCCAATACCGAAGCGGCTTCGCACGAAGAAGCCGAAAACCAAATCTCAACCATCACATTCAGTGTTGGTGGAATGACCTGTGCCGCCTGTGTCCATCACGTGAGAAACGCACTCAACAAGTTGCCAGAAATTATCGATTCTCAGGTTAGCCTTGGAACAGAAACTGCAACCGTTGAATACACAACAGGCAGTCCGACAAAGTCTAATCTTCGAAAAGCGATGTCTAGCGCAGGATATTCGGTTCGAAAGTTTGCCGACGAGGATATTTCGATATTTAGCGACGAGGATAACGAAATCCGCTTATCGGAGATTAGGCAAACCCGAAATAAAATGCTGATTAGCCTCAGCATATCGGCAATCTTAATGATTGCTATGAATTACTCGCCAAACAATTCGTTTTCGAACCTAACGCCAACCACCATCAATATTTTCGCATTTTTTCTGGCATCCCCTGTCCAGTTCTGGGCTGGCTCGCAGTTCTACCGATCTGCCTGGTCAGCGGCACGGCTAGGCACATCGAACATGAACACACTTATAGCAATTGGAACGTCTGCGGCCTATTTTTACAGTGTCGCCGTAACGATCCTTCGACCGCTGTTCGAAGAATCATTAGTGTTCGCCAGCGCGGCCATAGGTGGGAACCACTCAAGTGGAACATATTTCGATGTTTCTGCTGCAATCATCGGCCTGGTTCTTATGGGGCGGTGGCTCGAGTCACGCGCTCGTTCGAAAACTTCTGACAGTATCAAACAGTTGATGAACCTACAGCCGGCATCTGCATTGGTATTAAAAAATGGAGTTAATATCGAAATTGATATCTCTGAGGTAGTTACGGGAGACTGCATCACGCTCCGCCCGGGAGAAAGAGTGCCAGTCGACGGCATCATTATTGAAGGTACCACTGCAACCGATGAATCAATGTTGACAGGGGAACCATTCCCGGTCGATAAACAAGTCGGCGACAAGCTATATACAGGAACAATAAACGGGATCGGATCAGTTAGTTTCAGAGCATCTCAGGTCGGGAGTGAGACCATACTTGCAGGAATCGTAAGAATGGTTCAAAAGGCCCAATCTTCGAGAGCTCCTATTGAGCATCTTGTTGATCAGACAACAGCTCGCTTCGTACCAGCCGTGATGGTGATCGCCGCACTCGTTTTTGCTACTTGGTCGTTCCTAGCTCCAGAACCCACTATGGTCAATGCCCTGCTGATGGCAGTTGCAGTGTTGATAATCGCATGCCCATGCGCGCTTGGACTCGCTACCCCAACAGCCATAGTAGTTGGTATGGGACGCGGGGCATCGAAAGGTGTACTGATTCGCAATGCTGACGCATTAGAGCGGACGCACAAGATTGATACCGTTGTCTTCGATAAAACAGGCACAATCACGGAAGGTAAACCATCAATTTCCAGCATCACTACATTCAAAGTTGAAGAAAATGACCTGCTCCGCTTTGCTGCTGCTGTTGAAGTAAACTCGGAACACCCAATGGCAACAGCGGTACTCGCTGAGGCCAAAACACAAAGCATTCAAATACCAGACGCCACCAATGTGAAAGTTACGCCCGGCGCAGGCATATCAGCAATAGTTGAAGGTTCAATCGTAACTGTGGGCAGCGAAGCCTTCGTGTTCGAAAAAAATTCTACCGATAGGGTGAGTAAAGCAAATGCTGCTATGACCGAATCAGGCAATACCGTTCTATGGGTTTCAAAAGATGAGAAGGTGATCGGATTCTTCAGCGTGTCCGATACAGTGAAGTCAAAAGCAGCGGAGGCCATAAAAAAACTACACGCACGCGGGATCAATACAGTGATGCTCAGCGGTGATAATAAACAGGCAGCCGACAAGGTCGCCAAATCAGTCGGTATCAAGCACGTAATCGCTGGAATTCTCCCTGAAGGAAAAACGTCGGCCATAACTACATTTCAGGAGAATGGAAAGACCGTAGCAATGGTTGGTGACGGGATTAATGATGCAGCCGCACTAGCAACCGCAAATGTGGGTGTAGCGATCGGCACAGGCACAGATATTGCAATCGAAGCTGCTGATGTAACTATCACTTCAGGAGATTTAACATTCGTCGATGAGTTAATCGATCTCAGTCGAAGTACTATGAGAAACATCAAGCAAAACTTATTCTGGGCCTTCTTTTACAACATCTTGCTTATTCCGGTCGCTGCTGGAATTCTATATCCCGTATTTAGTGATGGAACCGCACCTGCATTTCTACATCCCATCATCGGACAGTTTGGATTCCTAAATCCTATCGTTGCTGCCGGCATAATGGCTTTAAGCTCATTAACCGTTGTGGCCAACTCATTACGATTAGGCCTTCATATTCCTGGACGGCCATAAGCATCAACCGCCGGCACAATCAACTCAAAATTTGATCTTGGAACTAAATTTCTCCAATAAACGAACATATACTTCTAAAACTACCGTGAAAATTCCATTTCTAAGAATAAAATCCGAAGTCGCCATTGACCCTGTATGCAACATGAAGGTCAACACTGACAACCCTCCAGGGGGAACGGCTACTTTTCAAGGTAACGCCTATTACTTCTGTGGTCCTGGATGCCGCGTTGCGTTTGAAGAAGATTCCCAAGGGTACATCTCAGGAGAAAAATCGATAGAGATGTAGAGTGTCCAGAGATTTTTCAAACGCCTGTGCAATCACGATCATG
>CAJWJL010000058.1:0-11511 GCA_913042135.1 uncultured Chloroflexota bacterium
TCCATACCGGGCTGTTAATACACCGCCAATCGCGCCTACACCTAAAATGGACAGCACAGATACTCCAATAACCCCCACCCACTGGGTTTTTACTGGTTCGTCAGTCCGAGGCAGGCGCGACGCGGCCAGTCCAATAAGTGAGGCCCCAAAGAACGGAATAAGAAGCTGTTTAATACCGATGTCAAATCCAACATTCAATTCAACGAACAGCGTAAAAATAATAAAAGCCGTTCCTAGTTTGAAGGTCCGACTCAACCTCCTAGCCGGATCACCTCCACCAAAAATCTCTTGAGTTCTATACCACATAAAACTAGCACCGATCGTTGCGATAACGAGATCAGCAGCACCCTTTGAACCATAGGTGCCGCCAAACATATCGACCGGCCATGCCACCTTAAATGACCAAGTCTCTCCAATTGATGTAGAAGCCACAGCAAAATACACAACAATCAAAGCAAATACAGCCTGGTAGATTGCGCTAGAAGTAATATCAAATTTGTCCGCACCAAATACCCAAGCCGAACCCATCCCGAAAACAACCAATAAAAATAGGGCAACCCAAGGAATCGGTGAGCCGCCTAATCCGAGTAAAGTGCCAACTACGGCAAGTATTGAAAACCACCAAATACTCTCAACTACCGTTAACGCTCCGTATGCATAAAACTCCGATGTTCGCACTATTGAGATCCTCGGTTTATGGTGCCCTCTACGGGAGCTTGCATCTCTGATTCTTTCCAATTACGACCATTCTCCGAGGGTCTCCTGAAATCACCATCTTCAGAACCTTCTAGCGGCAGCAAAAACAAACTGCGCCCGTCACGAATCTCAAACTCCGGGAACTGTGGAGGATCTTCTCGTCCAATATGAAGAATAATGACAAGATGGCCCAAACTCTTCAATTCCAACAAATAGTTAATGGTCCTTGGATGATAGGTACCACCCACATGAATCAACGAAGAACCGGGTGGAATAGCTCCTCTACGATTTTTCGCCATTTCATCCAACGTTCGAACAGCAATTGGGTGAACCATCGCCAGTGATTCCAGTAAAACGGTAAGTTGGTCTTGTCCTGTACCCGGAGTTACCACAGCATGAGAAGCGCTGCCCGACACGCCGTTAGTAACCAACCCAACCTTGTAACCCAATTCAATGGCATGACTTGAGATAGAAGCCGCAGCGTTCATGGTGCCTTCAAGCACATCCGACCTATAACCTTCCCACGGAACATTCGTGGTAATGGCTTCAGCGAAAATTACAATTTGCTCAGATACGCTCGGATCAAACTGCCTTACAAAGATCTCATTACGACGAGCGGTCGTTTTCCAGTCGATATTTTTGATTGGATCACCGGGACGATACTCATGAACCCCTGAAGGTCTCGAGGGGTCATCCCAAAGATGATGTCGCGCGAGCGAATCCCCAATTGGTCTTTGGGCCGCGAGTGAAAATCCTAAGAGAGGCTGAATTCTTGGATAAACATATATGGACCAAGCAGTGTGGTCTAAAGAAGCATCAGCCGGATACAGTCCAAAAAGATCTCCACTCCTTAGCCTGGTTTTGCCTAGACGGTATTTACCCCTGGATAATGCTACTAATTTCCGTTTGATCCTAACTCTCTCATAAGGCCTAAGGGCAGTCGAAACTTTAATTTCTGCTCCTCCGAGATAAGACTGTTCAACCGCCTTTTGACCTTCAATCAACATACCCCTTGGCACATATTCATTTATCTCTAGCCACGGTACAGGCAGTGGCTTATTATTTTCGATAGTGAATATGATCTCAATTTCATCAGATTGAAATGCATGATCTCGCGAACTGGTTCGATCAATAGTTATTTCTTCTAACGAAAGAGCCGACCAAACCCTTGCAACCATGGCTATAACAAAAGCCAAAGCACCGGGAACTGCGATCATCGGTTCTCGGGAAATCGCTCCCACCAAAACAACCACTACGAGCAAAATTGTAAATAATTCACTTAATGGATTAAGTGTTGTACCTCGAGAAGCCGTTAACGCAGGTCGCCTATAACGCGATTCAAGTCCTCTGGTAATCCAAGAAGAGTACATACCCACCTATTCACGCTCGATCGGAACCGGAGTCGAGTCAACTATTTCACTAACGATCTGCGAAGTTGCCTGTCCGCGCAATTGTGTAGTTGTTTCTGCAATCAATCTGTGTGCAAGCACGGGTACAGCGAGATTCTTCACATCATCAGGCAAGACATAAGACCGGCCTTTTATTGCAGCCCAACCCTGAGCTGCATGTTGTAGAGCAAGCGAAGCACGAGGACTCGCTCCCAATCGAAGATTTGAACTGTTTCGAGTTCCCGCAATAATGTCCAGAAGGTATTCACGAACCGTCTGATTTACATTTACCAAGTCGACCGCCTTGCGAGCAGCTATCACGTCCGCGGCAGTAGCTACCGGCTGAATCTGATCCGTGTCTTCGCCAGATCCAAATCTATCTAGCATGGAAAATTCTTCGCCTCGTTCGGGGTATCCAAGAGAAGTTCTTAACATAAATCGATCTAACTGGGCTTCCGGTAAAGGAAATGTACCTTCCATTTCTACAGGATTCAAAGTGGCCATAACTACAAATGGCTCGGGCAAAGTGCTCGTTATCCCATCTATTGAAACCTGACGCTCTTGCATGGCTTCGAGTAATGCTGATTGCGTTCGCGGAGTTGCGCGATTAATTTCGTCCGCCAATATAATCTGAGAAAAGACCGGTCCAGCGCGAAATTCAAATTTTGCTTCTGCGGTATTGAAAAAATTAACTCCAAGTACATCAGCTGGAACTAAATCTGGTGTGAACTGAATACGGCCAAAATCACAGTCAAGAGATGCGGCTAGGGCTTTCGCCAGGGTGGTTTTACCCGTGCCCGGAACATCTTCAAGAAGAAGGTGCCCTCTACACAGCAGTGACAATACAGCAATATCAATCGTCTCAGATTTCCCAACGATCACCCGCTGTACGGAATCTCGGATGTCGGTGGCAAGCTTTTGCACCGAGGAAGGGTCATCTGATACATCGTTTGTATCCAACTGATCTTTCGTATCAACCAACGATCATTCTCCATTTCGCTTCACACTAAAAACACCAACAACACATAACACTACACTGATCAAGCAATTTGCAATTTCACTACTATTCCAAAAAGAAATTAAGTTGAGCTTATTAGAGGCAGTTTCAAACCTTTAACTTAAACACAAAAAGTCGTCTCTAACTCTAATAGAATCAAACAACCCACACTCCCGATAATTGTCGCTACACCACTACAACAGTATTGGTCAACCGTCCAATCTTTTCTATGGTGATGTGTATGACATCTCCGGCTGCAAGCGTAAACTCAGGAGGTGGAATGGTTCCTGTTCCTGTCATAACTGCAGTACCATCAGGAATCGAGTTATGACGGACAAGCCAGTCAATTAGGTATGAACAATCCCGTTTCATTCCACTCGTGTTAGCTTCTCCTACAAACACCTGCTTACCATCCCGTTCTATGATTAGTTCCACTCGAAGCTGCTGCGGATCGCCCACGGTCTCAGGTGTGACCAAAGCAGGACCAAGAGCAGCAGATTTGTCGTAAACCTTGGCCTGCGGGAGGTAAAGTGGATTTTCGCCCTCAATCGAGCGGCTGCTCATGTCATTTCCAGCTGTATATCCAATTATCTGGCCACCGTGAGTGATAAACACTAATTCAGGCTCGGGGACATCCCAGTCTGAATCACCCCTAATACCAACGTCACCAAACGGAGGTTGCAACCTTTCAAAAGTTGACTTAAAAAACGCTTCTGGACGATCAGCATCATAAACCTTGGCATATACGTCAGGCGATCCACTTTCGGATTGACGTTCTCGCATAGAGTCCATATATGTAACGCCAAATGCCCAGATCTCAGGAGAATCAACCGGCGGCAGGAGCGTTACTCCGTGCTTACCAACTGGCGTCCCCGCTAGTAGTTCTGCAGCCGTGGTCTTGCCAGTTTCAGGTTTATTACTAGATAGAACGGCACGAGTGACAGAATCAATATCAGTGTTAGTTATAGACGCAACATTCAACAGGTCTAGCGTGGATCCGATTCGCGGGTCTAGAGACGTCAGATCTGTAAGGTCTCCCGAATCATCCTCAACCCCAACCCGTTTAATTCCACTTTGGATGTACTGGTAATAACGCATCTTTTTCTTTCATTAAACTTCTAACAATTCTTGATAATCCAATCGAAGACCGTTCACACATGGTCAAAAACATTATCTGAAACCATATTGCTTCTCTACTAGGTTAACCCAACGAATGGAGTTTAACTGACATGCAAATGTATTTTTGTATTTCGTGAAAATACGATACGCACTCACAATCGAAAAGAACATGCTACGTATACATTTAATTTCGCGAATCCTTAGCTAGTCGATGAACCTCAACATTTTCACACCGATCCAATTTCTAATCGCCGTCGTTACTGCGCTTACGCTTTCAATGATGGTCTACATAGTGCCCACCGTGTACGCGGATGACCATCACAGCATGACCATTGTCAAGGAATCGGTTGAAATCGACTATGGCAACAAAATCACAATTTCTCTAACTCTCAAACCTGAAATAGATTCAGTGGAGAGTGTACGCGCTCTATTCAAACCAAGAGGCGGCTCGACTGTTTGGTCATATTCTTATCCGGAATTTTCCACCAACACAATGGAAATTTCGTTAAAAGTCGAGATCCCCACAGGACCAGGCTCATACTATCCACCTGGAACGGAATTCGATCTAGAAATAGAAATAGTTGATGCCGAAGGCGACATATCCAGAACTAGATCTAATAACTCAATCCAATACCTCGATCCATCAAAAAACTGGAAGGATGCAAAAGGGAATGGATTTTCAATTCTTTATTACGGTATACAAACTTCCAGGGTGGAAAATCTAATAACACAGGTGAATGCGAGAATTCCAACGATTAAAAAAGTGGTCGGAGTAAACAGTACCCCAGAATTTAAAGCGGTCGTGTTCCCATCAGTTGAAGAAGCTACTCCTTCGTTTCCTCCGATTAGCCAGACGGCGACCGATCAACTATTTTTTGCAGGTTTTGCGCAGCCACAGTATCGTTTATTCGTACAAGGTCAGATGAACACCTTAACCTTCATTCACGAGCTGACCCATCTTTATGTTCATGAAGCTGTTTCATCATCACTAACAGCTCGCATACCTTCCTGGCTAGACGAAGGCCTAGCAGTGTTCCTAGAAACCGGTAAAAGTGAACCATCGAGTGAACGCTTGCGATCAAGTGTCCGGCCAGATGAGTTATTGCCTCTCCGCAACATGAACACCATCCCTGGACGGCGTGATGATGTATTTATCTTCTACCCTCAGGCCGGAGCGTTCGTGGGATATCTTGTCGAAGAGTATGGAGCGGACACGATGGCACGATATCTTGCTGGCATAAATAACGGACAATCAGCCGTTGAAAATTTCAATGAAATTTACGGTCGTTCTATATACGAAATTGAAAATAATTGGCGAAGTAACTTTAATGCAACCCCAATCACCATTCCGCCCCCTACTCCAGAGCCAAACAAAACCACAAAGCACTCAATACAGAGCACGCCAGTGCCATTGGTGAATTACAAAGTGAGCAGTGAAAAAACTTCGGAAGCAACCTCATACATTCCAAAGGTAACTCCAACGATACCGACCGTTAAAAACGATGATAAAAACAGTACAAACGATATAGCGACAAGGTCGAGCAGCCGACAGTTGGTTCCCGCCATAACAGTAGCCTTAACAATCATAATGGCACTTGGGTTTTTTGCATTCCGATACAAGAACTACAAGCGGAATTTCTAAGCTGCGTACAACCATCTAACTTTGTGTCGAAACAATAAGTCAAAGCAAACCTGATAATGACCATAAAAGATCAACCGCAAATCGCGTTCGTTTACGCAGAGGAATTATCGCAATACCAGTTATCGCCGCAACACCCCCTTCGACCGATTCGCCTGAAACATATGCATGAATTGATGAAGGCGACTGGGTTGATGGACCTCGCAAATATTGCAAGCACACAACCCCGTTTAGCGACTCGTGTTGAAATCGAATCAGCTCATGACCCAGATTACGTTCGCAACGTCATTGCCGTTTCTAACGGATCCGTAGTACCTGATTCAATTAAATATGGGTTGGGAACCCCAGACAATCCAATATGGAAAGGAATGTATGACAAGACAGCGCTATGCGTAGGAACCACGCTTACAGCGAGTGAGTTGGTAATATCCGGTAGAGCGGATATTGGTTTTGCACCTGCTGGCGGAGTGCATCACCATGCCATGAGACGTTATGCGTCAGGCTTTGGAGTGTTCAATGATGCAGTAATAGCAATGAACACCATGGTCAAAGCCGGATTGAGAATTGCCTATGTAGATATTGACTGTCACCATGGTGATGGCGTTCAAGCAGGTTACTACGATTCAGATCAAGTCCTTACGATTTCTATTCATGAATCAGGGCAATGGTTGTTCCCTGGCACAGGGCATGTACAAGAAATTGGCGAAAATGATGGACTGGGCTACTCTGTGAACGTCCCTTTGGCGCCATATACACAAGATCCTGAGTGGCATGTAGCTTTCGATGAACTAATTACGCCATTGATTAAGACGTTCAACCCAGACGTACTTTTTACCCAACTCGGCATCGACACACATTTCCAAGATCCGCTTACTCATATGTCACTGACGACTCAAGGATTCAATCTTGCTGTAAAAAAGCTGGCCAAATTAGGGCTCGAGATAGGCAAATGGGTAGCCGTTGGTGGCGGAGGGTACGATTTTTCCGCGGTCGCACGATCTTGGACGATGGCATTATCGACCATGGCAGATTTCAATCTGCCTCAACAGGTGCCTGCGACTTTCAATTCTTTGAAAGGCCTAACAAAATTCGACGATCAGGATCCGCCACAAAACGAAAGTCCCCACCTCAACGAAATCCAACAATTCAACTCAAAAACTATCGAAGAGGTTCGCGCACTGGTGTTTCCGAAATTTAGGATCTAGTATCAACCTCCTTTCATAGCATGGAAAGTCTATTCACTAAAAATCCCGCTCAGTGCAGGATAAAGCGATCGATATCGAACGTAAGCGTCATCATATGGCTGTCGTCTAGAGGAATCAGGACTAACGATTAAAGAGTCTTTAAGCCAAGCAGCAAAAACGTCAGAGACATTGTCAAATATTCCTGCCCCAACAGACGCGAGCATGGCTGCTCCCAACGGTGCTCCTTCTTTTGGAGTAACCGTGCGCAACGGTAAATTCATCACATCACTAAGCATCTGGAGCCATATAGGACTATTAACTCCGCCACCAACAGCAACCGCCTCCGAGACATTAGCGTCTAAGTTTTTGATTAAACACAGTGAATCATTTAATGCGAATGAAACCCCTTCCATGACCGCCCGGGTCATATGAGCCCGTTCAGTCCCTGAATGAATCCCGAAAAAAACTCCTCGTGCATTTGCATCAGCATGCGGGGTGCGCTCTCCCGTTAAATACGGTAAAAACGTTACTCCGCCCGATCCGACTCCAGCAGGCGCAGCTTCAAGAATCAGTTGATCAAATTCAGCGCACCCAGAACTTCTACGCCACCAATCAAGAGCTGCGCCTGCTGAAAGGACTACTCCCATCAAATACCAGGTTTCAGGAATTACATGGCGCATCAGGTGAATACGCGTTTCGGGATCTGAAGTTGCGGATCTGATAGGTGCTACCACCGTTCCAGACGTACCCAAAGATATGAGCAAGTTCTCCGGTGAGCATACGCCGGCGCCCACAGCCGCCATGGCATTATCCGCCCCACCAGCGATCACCGGTATGCCTTCCTTAAGACCTGTTTCACGAGCAGTTTCCCTCGTCACTGAACCAACAATCTCACTCGACTCAACAATGGTCGGAAGCAACTCGGGATCAATAGCAAGTGCCGACAATATCTCTGAAGACCAGCGATTATTAGCCACATCAAATAGCAATGTCCCAGAAGCATCGGATGGATCGGAGGCAATTTCGCCAGTCAATCGTAACCTGATGTAATCCTTGGGCATCAATACATGTGTTAGACGATCAAACAATTCCGGTTCATGCGAGCGCATCCACATCAGTTTCGTGGCGGTAAAACCCTCTAAGGAAGGATTCCCGGTAAACCGTCGAAGCGCATCTTCACCCACTATCTCTATTATCGAATTAGCTTCGACTTTGGTTCTAACATCATTCCACAGAATTGATGGACGTAGTACTTGCTCATTCGCATCCAAAGCTACAAGAGAATGCATCTGTCCAGAAAGACCAATCCCAAAAACTTCTGGAGCATCGATATTCACCAGGAGTTGACGAATGCCGACACAGGTTGCGGACCACCAATCCTCAGGGTTTTGCTCACTCCATCCCGCGAACGGGACATCAAGACTAATTGGTGTGTTAGTAACAGCAAGGAGTTCGCCGGCAAAATCGACTGCCACTACTTTTATCGAAGAAGTGCCAATATCAATTCCAATTAATAATGACTGACTCATGGTTCGACGGACTGTATCAGGTCATTAGCCGTCTAATGAGGTAAATGCAACTGAAGATATACATCCATCCTAGGTTTTCTTGGATCATAATTAATCATATTTTCAGTGGCGTCAAACAGTGCTCAATCCTCGGAAAATAGGATGTAATGACTCGAAGAGCGAGACAAACTATTCACACCTGCTATACCTCGCGAAATTCTCCTTCGACAGTATCGTCGTCGTCACCACCAGATGCTTGGTCATCATTGTCATCCCCAGGTTCCGAGGAATCACCGGCTGCTTCATTTGCTGCGTAAACAGCCTGACCGACCGCCTGTAAAGCTGTCTGAAGCTCCTCAGTAACTGAGGCAATCACTGAAGTTTCGGCCGTATCATCCGCGATAACTTCTTTCACAGCCTCTACTTTAGATTCGACGTCAGCTTTGATATCGTCAGGAATCTTGTCTCCATCATCCTTCAAAATTTTTTCAGCCTGAAACACAGCACTATCTGCAGCATTACGGGTTTCGACTGTCTCACGTTTCGTCTTATCAGACTCAGCATTTTCTTCGGCTTCACGAATCAGCCGTTCAACCTCTGCATCATCCATGCCAGAACGACCCGTGATTGTTATGTGCTGTTCTTTACCAGTGCCATTATCTTTTGCCGAAACCTTTAAAATACCGTCTGCATCAATATCAAATGTAACTGCGATCTGCGGGACTCCACGAGGGGCCGGCAAAATACCATCCAAGTTGAAACGGCCGATTGATGTGTTATCACCAGCCATCTCGCGTTCCCCTTGTACGATGTGAATCTCCACGCTTGATTGATTATCAGCAGCAGTGGTAAAAGTTTCAGTCTTGGAGGTGGGAATAGTTGTATTTCGCTCGATGAGCGCTGTTCGAACTCCTCCAAGCGTTTCTATGCCAACCGATAGTGGTGTGACATCGAGAAGCAGAACGTCCTTCACGTCACCTTGTAGTACACCTGCCTGAATGGCTGCACCAACAGCCACGACCTCATCTGGATTGATGGTGCGGTTAGGCTCTTTACCAAATAATGCAGTGACTAATTCGATAACGGCTGGCATGCGTGTCATCCCTCCAACCAGCACCACTTCATCAATTTCACCAGGACCTATATTTGCATCTTTCAAGGCAGCTTTTGTGGGAGCTGCAGTGCGTTCAATCAGTGCAGAAGTCAACTCCTCCAGCTTCGCTCTGGTTAGCGTCGATTGAAGATGCTTAGGCCCGGAGGAATCAGCCGAAATAAACGGCAAATTAATCTCCGTAGAAGCCACAGACGAGAGTTCAATTTTGGCCCGTTCGGCCTCCACCCGTAATCGCTGATGTGCTGAAACATCATCGCGTAAATCAATAAGATTTTCTTGCTTAAACTCGTCAGCCAAGTGATTAAGCAAACTCAAATCGAAATCATCGCCACCAAGGTGAGTATCACCGTTAGTACTTTTTACCTCAAAAACCCCTTCACCAAGAGCAAGAATCGTAACATCAAAAGTTCCACCACCCAGATCATAAACTGCTATGGTGCGTTCGCCTTCTTTATCAAGCCCATATGCTAAAGAAGCAGCAGTGGGCTCATTAATAATCCGAAGAACTTCAAGACCAGCAACTTGACCTGCAATTTTCGTAGCTTCGCGTTGACTATCGCTAAAGTAAGCCGGGACAGTAATCACAGCTTGGTCTACTTGTTCACCTAACTTGGCCTCGGCATCTTCTTTTAACTTGCGTAAGACCATCGCAGAAATTTCAGCTGGAGTGCTAGTCTTTCCATTAAGAACAATCCCAGCATCTCCACCATCCAACTCCCCAAGTTTGAAAGAAACGTTTTTAATATCTGCCTTTACGGAAGAATCGTCAAAGCGACGACCGATAAATCGTTTAGCCGAGTAAACAGTATTTTCGGGATTGGTAATTGCCTGACGTCGAGCCAGTTCACCAACAAATCGCTCATCCGTTTTTGCATTGAATGCCACTACAGACGGTGTCGTACGGCGTCCTTCAGCGTTCTCTATGATCTCTGGCTCTCCTGATTCCATCACAGCCATCGCAGAGTTAGTTGTTCCGAGATCTATTCCAATAACTTTTGCCATTACTTTTAAATATTTCCTTTTGAATGTCGGTTAGTCTGGATAAAGGCGTAAACACGCAGTTATGGCCCAGATACTTGTTGTTAAACGCGTCTTTCTTGCTTTTTGTATTCTTAGTTTCGTATCCACCTACTATTATTCATTGGATTTTTCAGGTTCAGCGACCGCAATTTCTACTTGCGCCGGCCTAACAACCTCACCATTGTGCGTATATCCAGGACGAAGCACAGCAATCACTGTGTTTGGTTCGGAATCTGCAGTAATGCTTGACAAGAGTGCTTCGTGCTTACGAGGGTCAAATTCTTCGCCAAGAGAGTCAAACTGTTCAAAACCTTCAAGGGACAATTCGCTCAGAAATTTTTTATGTATAGCGTTAATACCCTCAAACCAACCGGTATCAACCTCATCTAACGAGTCGGATTTTAATGCAACAGTGAGTTGGTCAATCACATCAATAAATCGTAAAACTATCCGTTGCTGATTCCTTAGAAGAGCAGATTGCTGCTCCGTTTCTATACGCCTTCGATAATTAACCAGATCCGCCTGGGCACGTTGTGCTAATCGTTTGAATTGGTCTTTCTCGCGTAACGTTTCAACCAATTCATCTGGAGCAGATACAGTCCCGTCTGTATCCGAGAGCTCCGTCGCGAGAGGTTCTGATGACAGGTCCTCAGGATTCGGTAACTGGGATGATTTATCTTCTGTATTTGACAATTTTTCCTAACAATCTGACGTATAAGTCATTGCGCGGTCAGTTTTGTGCATATGGTTAATCGGCGCCGACATATCCAAGTATTTGACGAATCTCATCGGCAGCAACTTTAGCCGCTCGTTTATCTGCGACTTCTAAGTTTGTTTCTAATAACA
>CAJWJL010000059.1:0-11479 GCA_913042135.1 uncultured Chloroflexota bacterium
TAGATGAGACCGGAGCAACGGGCTTGTATGGAGGTGATAGACGCACATAATCATTCCCGGCCAGTCTGCTGATACAGACTCGAAGCAGAGTTCTAAATCGTCAAACGGTTCCTGGCGGGGCGAGTCTGGATTATCTTGGCGGAAAGATGCACTTCGGTTTTTAAACCCAACGAACTCCATGTTGATGGGTGAAATGATTGGTGTCATCAACGGCATTTTAAAGTTAAGGCTGTTCTTGCCTTCGTATGGGGGGTAGTCGAGGATCCCGCCGGCGGTGGGTCCCAGAGTCACTGTCGATGGATCGGCCTGAGTACCGAATCGAATGTACGCTTCTTCAGATCGCAGGATGTCGTGCATACCGTTGACGTTGGACATATCGGCCGGCGGATGGGTTATCGCTGAAGCTGGCTGATTCGCTGGGAGAGTTGCACTAACCGCTTTGTCGATAGTACCCTGATCTGATGAAACCGTGCAACTAACTGCAACCGCTACCATCAGCAGCGGAACGAGTGTTATTTTCCGTAGATTCCACATACTGAAACCCTACACCCAAACTTACTACGCGAACTTCGCCATAGCCTCTCTGACCTGCTCTAAGTCTTCGCGTAACTCGTGAGCATAGATACCCATTGTTATTGCAGGATTCGCGTGTCCCAGAATCTTGCTGACCGCTGTGATCGGTACATTCTCAGACAGTAGGCAACTACCTGCGTTGTGCCTTAGATGATGCCACGTAAGGTGAGGAAGTCCTAGTTCCTTCAGCAGTGGAGTCAGAGTCAGCCCTGGTTTTTTGGAGATGACCAAAATATCAAACTTCCCGAGGGAACAGAAAAATTTCTGTTATCTCCACCAGAACGCGATGAACTTGAACGGTGGGTTCAGCAGACGAACAGATGACCCAGGACGCCAACTGGGTCGATTCAGATAAGGTTACGACACCTCCGGGAGTGTAGATATCAGCGAATGGAATGGCTACCTCTCCTCCACCATCCACCCGCCACACGGCCAGCATGTACTGCTGTGTGAATCTCATGGAACCCTCATGTCGAATAGGACCACATTATGGTCAACTTAGGATCGGATGGCGATTCTCGTTTCGTTAAGGCTTGAGAGGGTTGTTCATCAGCAACGGATAATAACCAATAAACAAGGAACCTTACCGATGGAACTTGGATTCTTCACCATGCCACTTCATCCGCCTGGATCCGACTACACAAAATCTCTAGACGATGACCTGAATCAGATAGTGGAACTCGATCGTCTGGGTTACAAAGAAGCCTGGATAGGCGAGCACTTCACGAGCGAGTGGGAAAACATCCCCAACCCGGATCTGTTTATTGCCCAGGCATTGCCAGTGACGGAAAACATTGTCCTTGGTACCGGCGTCACATGTATGCCGAACCATGATCCCTTCATGCTCGCTCATCGGATAGCCCAGCTGGACCACATGGCCCATGGGAGGTTTATCTGGGGAGTAGGTGCTGGTGCTTATGTAGGCGACTGTGTAGTGTGGGGTTACGATCCATCAACCAAAGAGAATCGTAGGATGATCCGGGACGCAATAGACCTCGTCCTCAGGATATGGGAAGATCCCGAACCCGGTCTGTATGAAGAATGGAACTGGCGATTCACGATTCCAGAACCGTTGCCGGATGCCGGGCTACGGACTCATATCAAGCCCTACCAGAAACCCCATCCGCCGATCGCAGTAGGAGGTGTTTCACCGCATTCGAACACGCTCGCCTTCGCCGGTGAAAAGGGCTGGATTCCCATGAGTATTAATATCGTGCCGACTGGTGTCTTAAAGACCCACTGGGAAGCAGTTGAAAAAGGTGCTATAGGAACTGGGCGCACCCCGGATCGCTCCGCCTGGCGGATTTGCAAAGACATCTATGTTGCCGAAACCACCAAGCAGGCTCGCAAGGAGGTGTTGGAGGGTACACTGAGCCGCGATTTCGAACAGTACTTCATCCCGCTCCTGACGAGCAGGAACCTTCAGGGAATCCTCAAAGTCGATCCGGATATGCCCGACTCTGACATTGATGCTGAGTACCTGATGGACAATGTTTGGATTGTAGGCAGTCCGGATGAAGTAGCCGATCAACTCCGTCGATTACATCATGATGTGGGTGGTTTTGGTATGTTGACTGCAATTGGCCATGAGTGGGAACCTCGGGGGAAATGGATCAATTCAATGACTCTACTCGCCAAAGAGGTCATGCCCAAACTGTCCGACCTCGATTGAGTAAAAAAAATAACACCCAAACAAACCAAACCTGTTAGCACCATTCGGTGTAATCGCTAGGTTTGTTTGTTCTTTAAGTTTTCTTGCCAACTGGTCCAACGTATTCCTCGATTCGCATAGGACAGCGAACAGCTCGACAAGTACGACATGGCGCTTCGTCTGGATTGTTCACAAGCTTCAGGTTTCTTCCAAACGGAATCATCCTTGACTGCGTTTTTTGCGGCGACATCAACAGTGAACCGAGGAGGCTTACACCGATTTTATTGGCATCAAGTACCCGAAAAATTGTATGCTGCCCCTCTAAATCCCACGCTTCAGTGCCGGGAGTTATCGGTGGTCCAACTTTGTAACCCGCCTGTTCCACTTTATACATAAGTTGAGCCTGTATCTGTTCCGCTGCGTTCATAGCTACGGCCGAACCACCTGCATCGAGAACAACTCCATCGATGTGGTCTCCACGACTCATCAACTCAGATACTTGTGTTTCTACTCCAGGTCCCGCTGTAGCGATCAAAAATATGACTCCATCGGCACCATCAAGCAAGTGAGGAAGTAATTTTCCAACCGCGATCTGTCCCGATTCAAAGTGGACTTTGCCACGTGCAGCTGAGTGGACATTCAACACACGTGAAATTCCTCTCGGTTTACTAACTGCCGCTGCGATATCCGTGGCGTTCAGCACGTCCGGATTCAACCCCTCACGCGCTTTCCCCGCCGGGCCAAGACAACGCCATACTTCTTCGGGATCAAGCCTTACTACAGGATCATGGATTCCATCGAGTTCGTGCAAAACCCGTGATGGACTATCTGACATTCCTACCTCTCTTCACCAATCAATATCATGATTGTTAGGGCAGCCTGAACCTAAAAAAGCCATTTGTGGATTTATCATCTACGTCCAAGGGCGGTTTCGAACATCGCCACCACGTTTTCCGGCGGTACTTCTGATTGGATGTTGTGCACCGAAGCCTGCACGTACCCACCGCCTTTACCAAGGTCTTTTCTTCGTCCTGTAACTGCTCCCATCACGTCATTCTCGTCACCCCACGGTAAAACGTGCTGGGTGTCAATTCCTCCCCAAAATGAAAGATATTTTCCAAATTCACGGTTTAGTTGGCCGGGTTCCATCCCTGTTGCACTAACCTGCACCGGGTTGATTACATCGATTCCACAATCGATGAAATCAGGTAACAATTCCCGTACAGATCCATCACTGTGAATGATTACTTTCGCATCAGTATGTTTATGAAGTACGTCAACAAATCGAACATGATGTGGTTTGACCAGTTCCTTGTACAGATCGATGCCCATGTAGGACTGGCTTTGCGTGCCCATATCATCTCCAAACGATACACCATCAATCAAATCACCTACCTCATCCAACGCCAGGGTAGCGATACCGCAGATCACATCAGTAACTCGTTCGTGCAACGCCTCAATGAATGCCTTATTCAGCAACAGATCTTCTAAAGTTTCGACAAATCCGCGGACTCGCTGTGTAAGCGCAAATGTACTATTCGGCAGGTTCAGAACCACGGCATAATCTGTCTGGGTCCTCACGTGTTCGATCCGATCTCGCAGCCCTCTGATCCTGCCAGGATCATCAGGAACGGGCCACTGGATAGAATCGATATCGGCTATTACGGGCATGGAAATATGCTGCAACGGTCCCAAAACGTTTATGTACGGATGAAGTGTCCCCGACTTCTCCCACGTAACACCCCACTCGTCGATGTATTTATTCTCGGCTATTGGCCGGCCCTGTGAGGAGTCAGGTTCAAGGGTATAAAAGCCTCGCACGTCAACATCAAAATACCGCAAAATTCTCTCACTGGGTGCTACCACCTGACCTTCACCACGGTGACTGGTGGGGAGATTTTCTTCAGCAAAACCAAGATATTCCAACAGATTTGAATAGGCCGTGGGATGAATCTGGGTCGCAGGTCCTCCTCCAAAATCGATAGGTACCCGGTCGGTCTCTTCATGATTAAGAGCCTTTTGCACTCTTTCCCTGTGAGATATTGCCACTTGTTTTACCTCTTTTGTCTGGCGTCAACTGGAAATCAGATTCGAAGTTAGATCCACTGCCACCGCGCCGTCCGGAGCGTATCCGTCTGCCCCTATCTGTTTGGCCAGTTCGTCACTAACAGGGGCTCCTCCGATCATTACTTTGACCTCGCTTCGCATCTCTGCATCTTTCAGAGCCTGTATCGTTGATTCCATCATCGGAACAGTCGTGGTGAGAAGAGCCGACATCCCAACAATATCGGCGTCGTATTCTTCAGCAGCATTGACAAAAGCCTCTGCAGGTACGTCATTTCCCAAATCGTAGACCCTGTATCCAGCGCCTTCGAGCATCATCGCCACGATGTTTTTACCAATATCGTGCAGATCTCCTTTCACCGTCCCAATGACAACCGTTCCGCGGGCAATCACATTGGATTCTGTGATAAGCGGTTGAAGGATCGACATACATCCCTTCATCGCCCGCGCAGCTATCAGGACCTCTGGCATGTGAATCTCTCCATCTTTCCAGCGCCTGCCAATCTCGTCCATTCCAGGAATCATCCCTTTATCCATGACCTCTATAGGATCACAGCCCTCGTCTACGGCAATCTGGGTCCATTCAGATGCGGCCATATGCTGCCCGTCGATAATCATGTTGGTAAGTTCTTCGAATGCAGTCATAATTCAGTCCCTGAACTCCTGATTCACATTAGGATGTCGAGCCAAGCCACAAGCGAACTACGCGCCAATAGGGTAAGAACCTCGTTCTTGAACCATCTTCCCGATCTTTTTGACCCTCGACACTAGCGAAGTTGGCATCATGTTATCTGCGATGCCAAGAATAAATCGATCTCCCGGAGCAACAGCAGCGAAGATCTCATCCATATATTCTTCAAACCGTTCTTCCGACACAGCTTCCTCAAGAATGACAGACGGAACTCCTCCGAAGATCGCAACTTCATCACCAAGGGCTTTCCTGGCCTCCCCAAGGGTTATCGGCACCATCGGGGCAGTTACGTAACATTCATGCATGTCGTACCGTGATCTTCTCAGTTGATCAACAATCTCGCTCGTATCGTTATCTGCGTGATGGGCTACTTTCTTTCCATACCCATGCATATAGTCAGCAAATTCCTGCATATAAGGAATCATATACTGATCGAAGTAAGTCGCTGGTGTCGTTTGTGAAGAAAAATGTGCTCCATGCAGGAACAGGGTACCGGGAGAGTTAGCAACCACGGGCCACATTTTTTCTTTGAGGCACTGATGCATCGTTTCGAGCAATCGTTCTACTTTGTTTGGATAGTCAAATAGGTCCAGATAACCTTTTTCGTATCCGGTAAGTACATTGAGGAAATGATGGAACGGTATATCACCGATCTGTGTCATCGGTAACCCGTCATCGCCAATACTATTATCGAAATCTATAAACTGTTCGTACGCTGGGAAATACTCAGTATTTTCGATGATATACATTACTGTGTCATAGTCCTCAGGTGTCTTGATCGCGTGCTCCACTTCAAGCGGGTATATTCCTACCGCATCAAGCTCTTCTGTTCGTTGGGTTACGGTCGAAACGGTCCCGATCGGGGTTACGTAATCCGTCTTAGTCCGCAGTCCATCGCGGAGTATATTTACTTCGACACCTTTGATTCGAGTGGTATACACGTGTCCACCACGCGCCGTTTTACCGACACCCATTGCCTTTTGTATGTCACCAAGGGGTTTACCGATGAATTCAGGCGGAAGGGTCCCGGTAAGATATCGGGCGGTGTACCAGATCTCCAGGCGAGGCATCCAAGGAATCCGGTCGGGACTGTCTCCATTGAGAGCGGCCAACTGCTTTTCCCGCTCAGTCATTGTCATATGCAGCACCTTAAAAGGTCAGATTTAGTCACTTGATTAGCCTAAACGAAAACCGCTGTACCATTGTCGGTTGTTCGTATATTCATCACGGGTCATCGACACAGGGAACCAGCACACCCATGTCAACTAATCCATGACGTGCCGGTATATGCACGGAATGGTGAAGATATTAGGTCACGAGTGGGGAGATATAATCGCTCATGACGTGAGAATTTTATGAGATATACACAGACTTTAAAAGAAAGCGCCAGGTCAGAGCAGTAGAAGAATGACTACCAGAAGTGTCCAACCTGGCACAGATTGTTGTCTGTACATGCCGTTCAAGGAGTAACGACGACGGCGAGAAAACTCGTCATACATGCACAGAACATTAAAGATATTAAGTCTCAGTTGAGAGGTTTGAACGCTAATGAAATGAGGGTTTTATGAAATGTGCACAGACCTTAAATGCGAAACTCATACCTTCGGTTGCCTAATCGACAACTGGTGAGACACGAACTGCCTGTAAAGTCCTCCACGCTCGAGCAGCTCCTCATGGGTTCCGGATTCGACGACCTTGCCGCGATCCATCAGCACAATCAGGTCGGCATTCATCACAGTCGACAGTCTATGTGCAATCACCAGCGTGGTCCGGTCAGAAACCAGGTGATCAAGCGCCCCTCTGACCATCTTTTCGTTAATTGCATCGAGGTGAGAAGTTGCCTCATCCAGGATCAGTACAGGTGCGTCCTTCTGAAACGCCCGTCCTATAGAAACACGCTGCCTCTGCCCACCGGACAGCTGTGATCCTCTCTCTCCGACTACGGTGTCGAGTCCATCGGGCAACGTTTCAACAAATCGAGTTAGACCTGCCATTTCAACCGCGGATTCCAACTGGTCAACGAAAGCCCCGGGGCGAGCGATCAGAAAGTTCTCACGCAGCGTCGTGTTGAACAAGTACGTGTCCTGGGCGACGAGGGCCAGGTTTTCACGTAGATCTGAGAGCACATAATCACGTAGGTCTTGTCCACCCAGATCTACCTCGCCAACTTGCGGGTCCCAGAACCGCATGATCAGGTGAGCCGTGGTTGTCTTACCTGACCCTGATGGGCCGACCAGCGCAACGGTACACCCCTGCTCTATCGCGAACATAACATGGAGTAGTTACTCGCGACGAGGTGTTTGCAACGGGTGATCGTGTGGTTTTGCTCGGTCAAATGGGTGGCACACACTCTACCCCCTGCACCGTCCCTGAAGGTGAAACATATCCTCCCACAGGCAACGACGCTAAGGCGGAGATAGGTAGCTGTCTTCACAGTTCAAAATGGGCTGACCGTTGAAAACTTGGAGTATTACGACTACCTGAGCCTGGCGCAAAAGGTCGGGCTGATTTTCCGTTAGATCAACGGATCATCTACAACGCACGAGAATATCATTCGAGATCGTGGTTTTTCGGCGCGTAAACTATTACCCTTACCGTCAGACGGATCACACAATCAGAGGCTGGCGCAAATTCATGATCACTAGTAACGAACTTGATGTCATAACGAAACTTGTTGATCAGGTCTTAGAGGCATGTGCCCACCCGCGCTACGAAGCCCTCAAGGACATGTGGACCCGACACAACCGACTGGAAAAAGTCGAAAAAGTTCCGGTCAGCATTCATCTTCATGGCGGCTATCCTGTCATCTGGCAGGAGTTAATTCCTGCCGACCAATTAGTGTCTAAAGATCCACTTGCGAAAGCAATAGAACTACAACTTCGTCAAAAACTCTACCGCCACAACTTGATCCCCGATGACAATGTGCTGCTGCCGACGATCTGGCTAAACCCGATCAAGCCCAGTGCAGCGATCGAAGGCGTATTTCAGGAAGTACGCGCCACCGGAGGTCACGAGATATCGGCAGCTGAAGGTGCAGAGCACTCCGGACTCAACGAGATGGCACAGCTCTGGGGTATGCCGTTCAAAATAACCGCGACCAATACCAGCGGCGGTGCCTACAAAGTTGAGCCAGTCATCCACAACGAAGGCGATATGGACAACCTTCGACACGCCAAATACGTGATCGATCATCAGGCAACTCAGGATCTGATTGATCGTGTTAGCTCGCTAATCAAAGGTCGATTGCCCGTAAAGATCGCCTCTGACGAAGTGCGCGCCAGTCCGTCGGAAACAGTTGTGAGCCTCATGGGCATGGATGCCATTCTCTACGGCGTATACGACCAACCAGAATTGCTCCACAAAATGATGGATTTCATCACAGATGGAACTATCGCCTACCAACAGTCACGTGAAGCCGCCGGCGCTGTCGATTCTGAGGAAAGCTGGAGCTATAGAACTCATTTCGAATATCTACCCGAAGGTGCCGATCCAGGCGAATTGAAGAACCATTGGACCTACATCAGTGCCCAGAGTTTATGTGGTCTTTCCCCCGGAATGTACGAAGAGTTCCTCCAGCCGTACCATGAACGGATTTCAACTGTATTAGGAGAAGATCGGGTTTACTACCATGGATGCGAGGATCTCACGAAGAAAATTCCGATCATTCGTAAACTGCCTAATCTGCGCCGATTCCATATTTCAGCATGGACTAACCTCGAAAGTGCAGTCGACCAACTAGGTCGCGAGTTCGTACTTGAATCGAACGTCCACGGACCCGACACATGGTCGGTTTACACAGAGGATGACATACGCCAGTCATTGACCAGCGTCATGGATACCGCGGGCGATGCCATAACCGACATCAACGTAACGGATGTAGAGACCACGTTTGGCGATCCACGCAAACTCACCCGATGGGCCGAGATTGCACAGGAAGTCACCCAAGATTACGTATAAGGTTCACTACCAACTCCGTCACGGTCAGAAGTGATGCATGAATACCATATCAGTCAGGATATCGATATAGTCCGCAATGTACCTCGCTTGTGCACTAGTCCATCGGGAACGGCCACGGTGAAATACAGAGGCCTTCGTGCGGCAACTCATCGAGCAATAAATTCATCTCATCCTCAGTCATATCACCTTGAATGATTAGTGGTTTCACTTCAAGCACCCTCTTGAAAATCGGGAGAAGATCACGCACTTGATGTGGGGTAGAACCAGTATCCAGTGAAACCTGAACTGCAGTTGGACGCTCTTCTTCGAGCACTACCTCCATATGGTGTAGGTATCCGGAGTGGGTGTGAATCACCGAATAGTCGAACTGCTCACAAATGTACCGATCCCATGGAAAGAAAACATCCTTATAAGTCTGTGCCGAAACCGAGGAAACAACATCAGCCTGTGTCCGCACCACAGTTCCAGGACTCCAGATACCAAAGCAATTTGTGTACCCGCCTTCGAGTTGAGGAACTTGATCCTGCTGCGCCTTGGCGGCGACTATAAAAGAGTGAGTCGTAGTTTCATTCAATGCCTGAAGATTGTCGGGATCGTCGTAGATCGCCATACACATTCTAGAATGTCCTAGAACTGCCGAGGCAAGGTCTATCGGACCACGTTGAAGACACTGGGTGACTTGGTAGTCACCGTCGGAATCTTCGATGAGTTGGCGAGTGTATTCCCTAAGAACAGCCAGCCACTGACTGTCTTCTGGCTTAACGATATCCGTATGCTGAGATGCGCTTTTCAAGAACGGAGCCGAGTAAACGGAACCAGTGTCAAGTCGCGGAACAACATCACAACCAAGTATAGCCTCGACCCAAACGAACTTCCCAATAGGAGAGCGAGTTACGAATAAATCACCTTCCATCATCGGTTCACCTTTAATGGGAGGTTTTGTGCGCAGCGGAAACTCTTCAATATCGAGTATCGTGGATGGGTCGAGCATATCAGGCATGAGGAGATCGGTTCCTTCTGAGAGCACACTACCGTCTGAGAGCGTGATGCTAATTCCATGCAACGGTGAGAACAATGAATCCGCTGCTTCGGATATGTTCAGTAGTGGACCTTCAGTTCGATCCCAAAAGCCCTTGTGCTTCTTCAAAATAGCCTGCAAATCATAAGTAGCCATCAAACAAACTCCATTTTTGTATCCGGTAACCTTCACGCAAAAGTTATGGTAATTCCACTAAACCCGGAACTTCATGAGATTTTAGTGGTAATATTCAGGTTAATCAGGTTCTGATTCCTGGCATGAAATATGGTTGCCTGCCCTGACTCGTACTCGGAGGAGAACTCGATCGATGAAGTTCGAAGATATTCAAAATATGGTGATTACTGGAGACGCAAAAGGTGCAGAGAGCTGGACCAATAAGGCGTTAGAGGCGGGTATTTCGCCTAACGACATCATCGATCTAGGATTGATCGTGGGAATGGACGAAGTCGGTCGCCGATTTAAAGCTGAAGAGTACTTCATGCCTGAAGTACTCATTGCGGCCCGTGCAATGACCACTTCCATGAATATTGTTCGACCCCTCATCGCTTCATCTGACACGACCTCTCGCGGAAGTGTTGTGATCGGCACGGTACACGGCGACCTTCACGATATCGGCAAGAACCTCGTTCGCATGATGTTTGAAGGTGCTGGCTACGAGGTACGAGATCTCGGAGTCGACGTCACCGCCGAGGCATTTGTGAAAGCCGTCGAAGAAAAGCCTACCGACCTCGTATGTCTATCAGCACTGCTGACGACAACGATGAATTCGATGAGCGTGGTCGTCAAGGCACTTGAGGATGCTGAACTACGAACCTCAACAAAAGTTATGGTCGGAGGAGCACCATTGAGCGACGCCTTTGCCGAAAAAATCGGTGCCGATGCGTACGCACCCGACGCAGCTGAAGCTGTCGAAACAGCAACCAAGCTAATATCCGCGTAACTCAATTATCAGCACTGTACGAGCACTTTTGCAACTCAACTGGCATGAATAGTTTCATTGCCAATCTTGTCGATGAAGAATTTGTACAAACCTACTTTTTTGGGCAACTACCTCTCAGCACCCTGACACCCCCCTACCTACAGTTAAACGTATGTTCTATGCGAACTTCATATGGGTTGCGGGTAGGTAGAATCCACTACATGCTTTTGAGATCGTTTCAGGTGAATTGGATACGACCGGTCGAGTTCTTGTTGTTAGCACTGATAGGTTCTAGCGTAATCACCGGCTGCACAAATCAAGAATCGTTGGCCACAGTGACACACAGATCGGGCACGAAGAAACCCTTCACAAAATGGGCGCATTAATGTGAGCCATCGACCATGCTGAGGAGTCGGCTGGTGCCTAGCTTAATCTTCACCACCACAAGTGAAGAGTTCGCATGCGCATCAATGAACTACGATGTGGTGCCAGTTCATGCTGTGATCGAATGTAACTACCCGTAGCCTCAGCATGCACTCACTGTAACACCGCCTCAGCACCCTGACACCCACCAATGGATTTGTC
>CAJWJL010000060.1:0-11465 GCA_913042135.1 uncultured Chloroflexota bacterium
CCTTAGGCGGCAACTTTTGAACGCTCGCCGATTCCAAGGTGATAGTGGCCGATTGTGCCTCTCCTGTTTACCTCAAGATTTTAGGATCTACCCCGGGGTTGATCTCGGTCATATTGCCTCCCCAGTTTTTGTTCCAGACTAGTTGGTGACGCCGTAATAGTCGTATTTGATGGGGGTCAGTGTTGGAACTGATGTCCTCCCTTCCCATCGAAATTACGGGTATCTGTCTAACCTTGCCTTCAGTGTGGAATAGGAGTAGAAAACGAGTTGTAATGAAAACCGGCACTGCCAGATATGCAAAGCACTATGAGACCGCCGCCTTTGGCGGAAGCCGGGTACGCCAGGGTTATACCCACTGGTGGTGTAACACCTTTGTTTTAAGCCCCCCTACCGGCTCCTGCAATGTCGGTAGAACCAGCAAAGCCGAAATTGTCTATGGCTGGGAATTTAACGAAGGGGTCCGCTCTGATATCCGGCATCGGAATATCACTCCTCAAGGCTTAAGTCAGGATAAAGGGATTGAAACTAACCAGAATCCCTCGCTTTGCACGCACAGCGTCCATACTTTGCGACACCCTCTCCCCCCGGGTCACCCCCACCAGCACCCTTCCCGCAAAGCATGCTCTTTTCTGGGCGGTTGGATCGAGCAGCATTACCAGTGTGAGGCAAGCAACCGGGCATGAGTATCGATGGCTAGGGAAATCGAAGTCACGCACGAGGGTGACGAGAACCGCTTTACTTTCTCGAAGCTCTCCCGCGAGCCAATCTACCAAAAACAGATTTCTATTCTTAGTCAACCCCGTGCTAATTGAGCGCCCCAACTCTGTAACAATCATACTAGTCCTCCTGATGGGGGCGACGGGTGTTGCAGCCATTCTCTTTGATCCGGTCTACCCTGCAGCAGTAGGGCTGGTTCTGGCGATTATCACTTTGGCGTTTTTGGTCCACCAACGAATACGATCTGAATTAAGCGTTTCCACCAATATTCTCAAAACCCAACTATTGAACCTGCTAGAAAAGCCTGATTCCAAGGAGTCACTGATTTCGCTAATTGAAGAGGTTCAATGCCATATTGGCTCTGAACAATCAGTCTTCGTTAAGTGTGAGGCAGACCAGACCGGTTTAGTCATTCTGGCAAACACTGGCTCGCGAAGTAGTTGGTCGGACTTTCTTTTCGACCGTACGCTAAAGCCCGGTTTCGAAACATTTCTTGATAGCCGTAACGGAAACCGAGTTTGGTCCATTACCATCAACGATTTGAAGACCGGAACGAATTTCAGTTTCCTTGCAAAACCAAGGATTAACCGAAACATAAAGAATAGGGAGCTGAAATTTCTTTCCGCATGTATTGACCTATTGAGCGAAGTTTATATTGCTACGAGCCGGGCCCGTTTAAGTCAACGCCATGCGTTATACGCCGAACGCGCCGCTATTTCACGTGAACTACATGATTCTTTGGCGCAATCACTGAGCTACCTAAAAATTCAGACCACCCGTATTCAATCTATGCTCAACGCTCGGGATGCTCTGTTTTCTCGTAATGAAATCAATGAGGTCGTGGAAGAAGTGCGTGATAATCTTAATCTTGCCTATCGCCATCTTCGGGAACTGATGACAACCTTCCGACTGACAATGGAAGGCCGGGATCTCGCCCATGCACTGGAAGAGTCCATCGATGAGTTTGCACACCGCAGCAGTATCGCTTTCGAGCTTGATAACCGATTAATGGGGGATGAACTAAGTGTTGACCAAGAGATGCAGGTACTGCATATATCACGAGAGACACTGTCTAATATGGTCCGTCACTCGCACGCACAAAGAGGCCGGATTATTCTGCAACGCTTGGGCGACGACCTAATTCAACTCAGTGCAATTGATGACGGGGTGGGAATCGATACTGACCAACAACGTAGCCGGTATCATGGCTTATTGATCATGCAGGAGCGCGTGCACCGTTTGAACGGTCATATGTGGGTGCATGAGTCTCCCGACGGGGGCACCCGCATCGATGTTCGGTTTCCGGCAACGCTGGATTCGCAATCCAACGAGCCATATGCCAAATTGGCGGTTTAATTCCAGCAGTGGCAAACATCTGTAAAGTTCTGGTCGTCGATGACCATCCCCTCTTCCGCAAGGGCGCGGCTCAACTCCTAGAGCTTGACGACGAGTTTCAACTTATTGGCGAGGCCGCCTCTGGCGCCGAAGGTATTGATCTAGCTGCCCAGCTTCAGCCAGACCTCATCTTACTTGATTTAGAAATGCAGGATATGAGTGGAATCGATGTGCTACGCCACTTGAAGGACTCAGAATCTGATGCAATTATTGTAGTGCTGACAGTATCGAATTCAGAAAATGACCTGGTCGCGGCTCTGCGCTATGGTGCAGATGGCTATCTGCTTAAGGACTTGGAGCCCGAGGAAATTCTTAAGAAGTTACGCCGAGCCGCCAGCGGACAGCTGGTTCTTGATGACTCAGTCTCGGCAATATTAGCCAAAACCTTGGGCGAAGATAATAGAACATCTCCTATACACGACCCTGATCTTACCGACAGAGAGGCAGAAGTTCTTACCCTTATTGCTGAAGGGAAAAGCAACAAACGGATTGCTTTAGACCTGGGTATCAGCGACGGCACTGTGAAAGTTCATGTCAAGAACTTACTGCGCAAGCTTGGGGTTCGCTCGCGATTGGAAGCGGCGGTGTGGTCCTTCGGGCAAAAGCCGGGCGGCACTGTGGGCTTAAACCATTAAAGATATCCTCGGCCATTTATTTCTGCCTGAGTTGCTGCCTCATAACCTTTCCAGCCCAATAAATCAACCTGACCGTGAATCGACTTCGTGACTGGCTCAATCGAAAAGCCACGGACCAGCCCCCCGCTCTTCTTGGTCAGCTAATCGAAAATCTACCCCATGTCGTATTCCAATTGGATGCAGGCGGGCAGTGGCGATTTTTGAGTAAAGCCTGGGCATCACTAACAGGCCTCACTATAGACGAATGCATTGATACTCACTACAGCAACGCGATCCACCCTCGTGATCGCGAGCGCTGTAAGTCACAGTTCAGCCTTCTGAGTCATGGTGGCCAATGCACCCTGGCAATCAGATTGGGGCGCGAAAGCGACCGCTATCAATGGGTCGAAGTTCACGCCGCAGGCCTGATTGTCGATGCCCAATTCTGCGGGATCACCGGCACACTAACAAACATCAACGATCGAATCGACGAAGAAGAGCTACTACTCGCCAACCAGCGTAGCCTGGCAGGCATGCTTAATGATCTACCCGGAATGATGTATCGGTGTCGAAATAATATTGACTGGACCATGGACTATGTTAGTGCTGGCAGCCTGGACCTGACCGGCTATCCACCTGACGACATCATTAACAATCGGGTCATCTCCTATGGTGGACTTATCCACCCTGACGATCAGAGTAGTGTATGGAATACCGTCCAACGAGGTATTAGGGAGCGACGGCACTTCGAACTGACCTATCGAATCATAACGGCTAGTGGGAATGAAAAGTGGGTGTCGGAACGTGGCAGAGGTTTGTTTTCCAGTAATGGAGAGTTGTTGGGCCTGGAAGGATTCATGGTTGATATAACAGCTGACCAGCAGCGCCAGGTAGTTGCTGGTGAAAATACACTGATCGACCCTGATAGCGGAATAGCGACCCTCGCACTCTCACTGGACCGAATCGGACGGGCTATTAATCGATCAAAAGAACCTGGGCGACAACCTTTTGCACTGATTGCAATCTTGCTGGATCGCTTTCAGAGCATCCTCGATAGAGGGGTTGACCCGCGCGCTATTAAGAGCATTATTGCCGAACGCATACAATCACCACTGGCACCACTTGATACTACATGCGCCACCAACGAACACCAATTCCTTATTCTCACCGAACGCACTGTTGATACTGAAGCGCTTGTTGCGCTAGCTCAAGCAATCCAGGATGAATTCCTTCAGCCCATACTAATTGGTGAGGCGCAATATCTAACCTCGCTAAGCATTGGAGTAGCTATGGGTTCAGAATGTCACCATTGTGCTGATGAATTGCTGCACGATGCCGAGAGAGCTATGCACCATGCCAGCGCCTTGGGTGGCGGTCGAATTGAGTGCTTTGACCCCCGCCTTTCCCCGCCCCGAACTGCTGATTACTCTCTTGGAGGTATATCCAACGATTAATTGACCCAACCGCCCCCGCGACTCACTCTTACGATTCAGCAATGACTATTTCCGTAGCCTTTCCAACCAAACACTAGGAGGATGAGAATGACTAAGACTCCAACGACTGTATTTCAACACAGATTCGGACGACGACGCTTTCTTGGCGCAACTGCAGTAGGTATCGGCGCAGCGGTCACTGGCACGATACCCCAAATTGCATACGGGGGATCCAAGACTATCAAACTTGGCATGAATATCCCTTTAACTGGCGATTATGCTCCCTGGGGGCTACCCGGCCTGTATGGCTGTGAGATTGTTGCTCAACGACTAAATGCTTCTGGCGGTGTTGAAATCGGGGGCCAAAACTACATGATCGAAATGGCAGCCTATGATCATGGTTATGATACTGAAAAAGCTGTCCAAGGCTTTAAAAAGCTCGTCTTCGAGGATGACGTCAAAATGGTCATGATGCTAGGTGGCTCCACTGTCGCCTCGGTTCTGCCCTTATCAAATCGTAAGAAGATGCTTACCACGACGCTCCTGCCCAGTGATATCACACCGGACTCGAACTATCTAGTTGCAACATGTGAGTCACACCCCTTGTATAACGTAACCGGCGTAGAGTGGTTAGCCGCGAATTTTCCTAACGCAAAAACAGCGGCAATCGTAACCAACAACGACGCCGAATACGGCTTGCAATCTGCTGCAACCTACAAGGCCGCCTTCGAGGTAGAAGGGATTGATGTCATTGACGTAAATCTGCACGGCTTCGATGTTACTGACTTCGCTCCGATTGTCAGTTCCGTTCTTGCGAAAAAACCTGACATCTTCTGCATGGCAACCAGTTTCTATGTCACCCCGCTGATGGAACAACTTTACCACCAGGGATTCAAAGGCAAAATCATTTCGTGTACCCTGGATTATTACGACGAGATTATTGCCAAGACGAGCAAGGAGTTTGTCGATGGCACGATCTACCAGTTCCCCGATTTTGATGATCCGAAATTAACAGAAGACGGTATCAATTTTCCAGACCCCGGTGGCTTCGATACATCATTCCGTAAGGATCATCCCAATGACTGGTCTGCGGTCGCTTGGGAATACCCGGCAATCCTGCTTGACTGGGTAGACGCTGCCAAAGCGGCCGGAAGCATCGAGCCTAGCGACGTGGTCTCTACCATGCTCTCGAATAAGAACCCACACTTTGTTTTTGGTGAAGGACGTTGGTGGGGGAGCCAGTTGTGGGGCCTTGACAACGCCGTTGTTGGCCGATGGCCAGTGGTAACCATCGTCGATGGTAAGGCTCGCATCCAAGAGTACCGAAGTGTCTCGGCATGGCTGGATAAGAACAAGGACGTACTGATTAAGCACATGAAAGCGCTCGGCTTGCGCACTGTCTAATCTTGCACAGCGGGAAGAGGTATATCTTCCTCTTCCCGCTCATCTTCAACTGAGGAACTGAGGAACCTTTTGCGTTGGAGTTATTCTTCCAGTCGATAATTAACGGCCTAATTCAAAGCGGCTTTTTCGCGCTATCGGCAGTCGGACTCGTTCTGATCTTCGGGGTGATGGGGGTCGTAAACTTTGCCCATGGTGCAATGACTATGGTTGGCTCATACACCATCTGGTATTTACACGCGCAACATGGCAGCCCCTATTTATTTACCCTAGCGATCGCGACTATGCTTGTGATGCTTATTGGCATCCTTATGGAGCGGTTCTTGTTCCGACCAAAGCGCGATGACCCCCTAGGTGGATTGATCTGCTCGATCGGCGTCCTGTTTATTCTCCAGGTTATCGCAACTGTAATTGGTGGCGAGGGCCCGTCCAAACAGGTGCCACCGCCTTTTCACGGCACCTTGGTACTCTTTGAGACGCTACGCGTTCCGTATCAGCGGATATTTAGTATCGGTGTTGCCGTCCTAGCACTGACGGTCTTATGGTTTTTCTTGGTTAAGACCAAACTTGGCTGGTCGTTACGCGCTGTATCCCAGGATCGAGAGGCCGCAGCCCTGCAAGGTATTAATATCGATCGGACCTCTATGATTGCTATTGCGGTAGGGGGGGCGATGGCCGGCCTAGCTGGCGGGTTAATGGCTCCTCTAACCAATATAAACCCACATATGGGCCATAGCGTCATCATCACGGCTTTCATCGTGACAATCGTTGGAGGGGTTGGCAGTTTATCGGGCGCAGTGATGGCTGCAGTGCTATACGCCCTGTTTCACACCTTTGTTACGACCTATTTCAGCGGAACTATCGCAACCATCTCCGGGCTCTTGATAATGGTTCTAGTATTGATAGTCCGACCAACAGGAATCATGGGTAAAGCTGTCAGTGAATAGCATGCTTAGGGCGAAACCCAAAAGCCTAGCTGGGATTGGTGGACTATTGCTACTACTCGGAATCCTGCCTTACTTTCTCAAGTACCACCACCAAGATTTTCTTATTTTTCTAATCATCAACGTTTTGGTCGTTGTGAGCTATCGTCTAGTTACTCTGACGGGAGAATGGTCACTAATTCACGCGGTGATGATGGGGGTCGGGGCATACGCAAGTGCAATCCTTACGAAATCCTTTGATTTATCCTTCTGGCTTGCGCTACCACTTGCTGGTGTGGTCGCTGGTGCATCAGCTGCACTGCTAAGCTACCCTTTGTTTCGAATGACCCAGTTCTATTTCCTGATTGGTTCGTTCGCGGCTGGAGAGGCTATCCGACTTTGCTGGATTCATTTTATCTACCCCTTCGGTGGGACCAGCGGCATCAGTGGCATTCCACCCCCAGAGTTGGCGGGCATTGATTTTCTCGACCCCATCTCTTATCACTACCTGGTGATGGCAATCGTCAGCATCTGCCTCATCACGCTTTATCGGATTGAAAAGTCTCACATTGGCCTGATACTTCACGCCGTGCACTGGAAGGCGCCTCTGGCTGAATCTGTCGGCGTAAATACCTGGCGATACCGCTCACTCGCGTTCATCATCGGCTCATTTTTTGTTGGCATTGCGGGCACCCTAAAGGTTCATTATCTCGGCACGGTAACCCCAAACCAATTCGGGATTGGATTCATGGTATTTATTCTGATTTGGGTAATTGTGGGCGGCTACGGCAAGTTCTATGGCGCTATCCTCGGCGTTGTTATCCTTTCAATCTTAGACGAATCGTTCCGGCGGTTCGATGAAATTCGGCCCGCTATATACGGCGCCATCCTGATCGCCTCAATAATGTTTCTTCCCAGCGGGCTCGAAAGTATTCCAACCAAGTTTCGAGCCCGATTCTTTGCCTCTAAACCCGCTGCCTAACGAATATCTTTCTTTTCATGGCCCTACTCGACGTAAAAGATGTTACCAAACAGTTTGGCGGGTTAACCGCGCTAAGTAACGTCAGTTTCAAGATCAACGAAGGTGAGATTCGTGGCTTAATTGGCCCTAACGGCGCCGGCAAAAGCACGATGTTTAAGAATATCGCAGGTTTTTATACTCCTACAATGGGTGATATTTTGTTTAAGGGGGAAAGTATCATCGGGAAAAAACCCAGCGAAGTTGCTCGTCGTGGCGTCGTTCGCACTTTCCAGGAAACCACGCTGTTTCAAGAATTCACCGTTTATCAGAACGTCCTCGTTGGCTGTCATCTAAAAGCGCAAACCGATATCTTTTCTGCACTGCTTGGCTTAGACAAAGAAAAACAAAGAGATGCCCATACAAAAACTATGGAGGTTCTAGACTTTATGGGCTTAACAAACCGCAAGGATCAGCTGGGTTCGGAATTACCCTTAGGTTCTCAACGCGCGCTGGCAATCGCTATTGCGCTGGTATCAGATCCGGTGTTGTTGTGTATGGATGAGCCCTTTGCCGGAATGAACTCAGAGGAAACCAATCATATGATGAACCTGACGCGGAAAGTCCGCGAGTCAGGCGTAACCATTGTTTTGGTAGAACATGATATGAAAGCGGTTATGGGTCTGTGTGAATACATTACCGTGCTTAACTTCGGAACGCTACTGTCCGAAGGGACTCCCGATGAAATACGCCATGATCCACGAGTTATCGAAGCCTATCTCGGGCAGGGGGCTCACTAGTGCTTTCTCTGACCGATGTTCACGTCCACTATAACCAAGTCGCTGCTCTAAAGGGTATTTCGCTAAATGTACAAGAAAAAGACTTCGTTACACTTATTGGCTCGAACGGCGCCGGAAAGAGCACGGTATTACGCACAATCTCTGGGCTCGAGAAACCAAGCAGCGGTGAGATTCATTTTGACGGCCAACGTATAGACTCGCTTCCACCAGATCAAATTCTTAAGCTTGGAATCGCCCAGGTACCAGAAGGACGCCGGGTATTCAAAGACCTGAGCGTTATTGAGAATCTCCTTCTAGGAGCATTTACCCGCAAAGATCCCAAGGCAATCGACCGAGATCTCAGGTCGGTCTTCGACCACTTTCCACGATTGCAGGAGCGCAAAACACAACTCGGAAGAACTTTGAGCGGCGGAGAGCAACAGATGCTGGTAATTGGCCGGGCTCTAATGTCCAGTCCGCGACTCCTGTTACTCGATGAGCCCTCACTTGGTCTTGCGCCGATTGTCGTTCAGGATATTGCAAGAATTCTGCGTGAAATTAACAACAATAATGTGTCAATCGTATTGGTAGAACAAAACGCTGAGCTCGCACTAGAGCTTGCGAACCACGGATACGTTCTTGAAACAGGGCAAATTTCTCTCGAAGGAGACGCTCGCGACCTCGCAACCAACGCGCACGTAAAAAAGGCATACTTAGGAATCTAAGGGCCATGTTGGCAGCACGCACCCCTGGAGGCCAAGGCCGGTACTCTTTCCGGTTTTAGAGCCTTTTCGCCCACCTCCGCGCGTGATATAGACAAGCGACGCATAGGCAACAAATTAGTAGCGCTGATAACAAATCCGCGCCGGCAAAACCCCAAAAATCACTCATAGTTGCACCTCGACTGGCGATTATATTCTCCGGAATCTTTCAGGCCAGTTTCGAGCATTCGCTTTTGCCCGAATTTCGTCAATCTAAACTTAACCAACACCTTGTCCTTCCCAAAGAATTCCCCCTGATCCAGCTGACAATCAGTCTCCTCGATCAGCGCTCCTGAGAATAAATCAGTCAAAGTCGCGCGAATCTCTGCACGCCAGTAAGCTCCCGAGTACCCATATTCCGCCAGGACCTGTTGCGCAACCTCGTAATCCCACAGTCCCTCTCTATTTTGATCCAGCATGGCCAGAATCAGGCCTTTTGTATGGAGCTTGCTCAAATCGTAGAACTCCTCAATACATGGATGGAGTATTGTCACCACGTATTACTTCAAGTATCTCCGCCCGTTCAGTGAACATAATGAATCCACCGATAATGGTCAGCGCCAGACTTATCAAGAAGTGCCATTCAGGCAAGGTCAGCGTGAAAATCGAAAGAAATACCACTGCAAACACACCGTACAACGCACCGATCGCCTGGCCTCTCCCAACACCGATCAAGGGAAACGACTTGTACCAGGCCACATAGCAGAATGCAAAACTAGCCCCAGCTAATAGAATCCACAACAGCGCCTTGGAGCCCAGCGCCGATACGATCAACGCCACCATATCTACGTCACCGAACCACCAGATCCCAGGCAAAATTAATACCAGCCAGTAGAGAACTTCCGCGGTAAATCTCAAGGTGATCCCAACGTCTGGATCACTTACATCCAGCGCCCTTCCGGCAATTGCGCCTTCTACTCCCCAACCAAAGGCAGCTAGAAGGCCGCCGATATACCCTAACCATGCCCCACCATCAGGCCTCGACAGCTCGGCCAGCAACCCCGGCAGGTAAATAGATGCCCCACCTATCAGAATCACAATAATGCCAATGACGGCGCGGCGACTGATTTTCTCTTGGTACCAAAATCGTGCCAGAGTGGCACCCACCACTGGGTACATCAGAGCAGCGATAGCGGCGAACACGGGGCCCACATAACCAATAGCTAAATACGAGCCAAACAAGGCACAAGGGCCGCCAAACACCGCCCCCAGGCAATACCACTTTGTAATACGCCACTGGCTGATAGTTCGACCATATTCTGGCCACTTTTCAAGTACGCCAGTCCAAACAAACAAAAACAACAACACGGCAACTGAGCTAAGAGCGGTTATGATTGCTGCCGCAAGTAATAGGTCGCCCTTGTCACTAGCGCCAAGAATGCTAAAGGGGGTCTCATACCAAAGAGCGGTCCCTGGCAGGTACCAGGCACCCCATAGTACTGCGCACCACAGTGCCCAATAAAAACCCCATCGCACGCTCCGCAGGCGGTAGTTGGCTCGTGCCTGTTCAAGTGCGTCCGATGATCGAACCCTGTTCATTCGAACTGGTTTCTCAACTCTTCTGCAATATCGAACATATCAGCAACCACACCGTAATGCGCTATTGAAAAGACAGACGCTTCCGGGTCTGTATTGACAGCGATGATATTTGGGACATGTTTCATACCCGCCATATGCTGAACTGAACCGGAGATGCCCATAGCGATATAGATATTACAGTTACTCACAGTCTTACCCGATTGCCCTACCTGGCGTGACTTTGGCAACCAGCCACTATCCGCGATTGGCCGCGAACACCCTAAAGTGAATCCCATTAGGTCCGAGAGTTCTCGGAAACTTTCAATATTGTTTTCCTCACCTACCCCACGACCTACTGAGAGAATTAATTCTGACTGGGTGATATCAACATCGCCTGTCGACTCCGGTTCGACAAATCTGTGATGATCCGTGCGCGCCGGCACAAACGATGCATCAAAACTTGTGATTACTGGACTCGAAGAACCCTCTTCCAGTTTGAAGATATTACCGCGCAAGGTAATAAGAATTGTTTCCTTCCCTGGAAAGTCCAACTCAACTTGCATTTTTTCACTGTACGCTGCCCGTGTTGCAATCAACTCGTCACCATCATAACTAAGTGCAAATACGTCCGTTGCAAAGCCGTATCCGTAGCGTGCCGCCAAGCTTGGCGCATAACCCCACGAGTCAACAGAGTGCGGCACCAATACGACAGCTGGATTTCGCTTAACGATCAGTTGCCCTATGATCGCCTCATAATTATCATTTTGAAATTCTCCCAGGGGAACCTTTACATTAACGATTTCATCGACACTCGGCACACTTAACTGATCAGTAAATGTTGATGGCTCTTGGGCGAGCACTGCCACGACGACCGCCATATTATTCTTTTTCTTGAGTTCACCCGCCGCAGCGATAACCTCAAGCGTGCTCACGGCGAGTTCACCATGGCGGTGTTCCGCTACTACC
>CAJWJL010000061.1:0-11411 GCA_913042135.1 uncultured Chloroflexota bacterium
TAAAATTTTGCCGCAACATTTTGCATCCCATAACCAAATCATAAGTTCGCATAAATTTCATAAAGAAACAGTAAAAAATGAACCAGTGCAACTCACAGCAAACAAAACAACCCAACAACGGGTTTGACAATGGTGGGAATTCAATCAAGTGTCGATGAGCAGACAATTTGACGATAAACTCCATTCCGTGTTCAGATTTCACCCTAGGATTCGGTTGGCCTAAAGATGCACTACAAAACGATTTACGAACTGGCTCCACTTATTAAATCAGGCGATCTATCCCCGGTAGAGCTAACACGCTCACAACTTGAACGTATAGAAAAGCTTGACGGAACTCTGAAAGCTTACGCCACGGTTACTGGTGAGCAGGCTATGCAAGAGGCGCTACAAGCAGAACAAGAAATAGTCAAAGGGAATTATCGAGGTCCTTTACACGGTATTCCTATAGCGGTTAAAGATCTCTGCGACACGAGCGGAATCAGAACGATGGGCGGCTCATATGTATTTCGAGACAACATACCCAAAACCGATGCAACCGTCGTTATAAACCTACGAAAAGCAGGAGCTATCTCTCTCGGAAAACTGAACATGACAGAAGGGGCCGTGGGTGGCTACAACCCAAAGTTCGCAATACCGGAAAACCCTTGGCGGAAATCACACTGGTCAGGAGCATCTTCCAGTGGATCCGGTGCCGCAACTGCGGCTGGCCTTGCATATGGGACCCTGGGAAGCGATACCGGAGGATCCATCCGACATCCCGCAGCAGTATGTGGGGTTGTGGGACTGAAACCCACTTGGGGGTTGGTAAGCCGGTATGGCGTCATGGATCTGGCCCCATCGCTAGACCACGTGGGGCCATTAGCCCGATCGTCTGTCGATGCAGGGATAATGCTGCAGGCAATTTCGGGCCAGGATCCAAATGATCCCACCACACTTACCGGGGATGTACCAGATATGCTCGCCGGTATTGGCCAAGGGGTCTCTCAACTCCGTATCGGTTGGGACGAAGACTATTCATCAACTGACATGGAAACTTCTTTCTACGAGGCCGTGACAAACGGTGTGAAGATACTGGAATCACTAGGTGCAACAATCATTCCCGTAAAAATGCCTGAAATAATGCGAGATGCAATGGATGCCTGGCCGGTCATCTGCACCACTGAAGCTGCCCTTGCACATTCATCGACATACCCAAGCGAGTCCGACCATTACGGTCCGTTCTTTAAGGAATGGCTGGAAATAGGATCTGGTTATTCTGCAAAGGACTACGCTGAGGCCCATCAAACGAGGCTAATGATGAACGGCGAGCTAGAAAATACAATGGCGGGAATAGATGTCCTTGCGTGCCCTTCAACCGCAAGAGCATCTTATCCGGTCACACCCGAGTTGTTATACGGACCCATCCCACCCGACAGAGACCCCTGGAGTGGCAGGTTCACTGTTCCTTACGATTTTGCTGGTTTGCCAACTATCGCTCTACCCTGTGGCCTCAATACTGATGGAATGCCTGTATCACTACAAGTAGCAGGGCATCATCTTTCCGAACCGTTACTCGTACAAATCGGCTATGCATTTGAATCTGCAAGTGATTTCCACAATTTACACCCGGCTATCTAGGAGGAAGCATGCCCAACACAATATCGAACAGATTTGAAGGAAAAGTCGCTCTTATTGCCGGTGGTGCACACGCCATTGAAACTTCTCTTATGGGATTTGCTGGTCTTGCGGCACTAGAAATTGCTCGCGGCGGTGGAAAAATTGTGATCGGTGACATCGACGATGCTGCTGGCGAGCAATCCGTAAAAAACATGCGTGAGGCAGGCCTGACAGCAGATTACTCCCACTTGGACGTCACTTCCGAATCGGATTGGATATCAGTGGTTGAGAAAACCTCATCACTGCACGGACACCTAGACATAATGATCATGGCGGCTGGGATTAACAATCGCGGTGAAACTATAGAAACCGTGACCGTGCCAAAATGGCGTCAGGTAATGGACGTTACAAACTTGGGGATGTTCCTAGGTGTCAGATCAGTTGCACCTAAAATGCGTGAAAACGGTGGCGGTTCGATCGTGCTCATCTCCTCGATGATGGCAAAAATTACTCATAATCAGGCCAATGCCTATGCGACTTCTCGTGCAGGTATGACCCATTTTGCTCGCTCAGCCGCCGTCCAATACGGGCCAGATAATATTCGAGTAAATGCAGTATTACCTGGCTGGGCTGTAACACCATTCACCGCCGAAATGTTTGACGATGAGTGGATGAAACAACATGAAAAGCGCGTTCCCCTTGGACGTATCGCTGATGCGTCCGACATAGCCGGAGCGATTCTGTTTCTGGCATCAGACGAGGCAAAGTATGTAACGGGTTCAGAGTTACTTGTAGACGGTGGAGTAACAGCCTGGTTAGGCCCAGTCGATTAGCACAACAAACTGAATATACGAGGCAACATTTTATGGGCAAAAAACTTAATGTCCTTGTCACTGGTCTTAACGGGGTCGTAGGTCAGGCATTACGTGGCACGCTCGAAAAGCGATATAACCTTAGTGCCCTTTCCCGCAGCGGGGTTAGTGGGCTACCGATAGAACGAAATCATCGTGCTGACATCGCTGATTTTGAAAAGCTAAAACCCGCTTTCGATAATGCGGATGTCGTTCTCAATCTCGCAGCAGACGGCGGTATGAGCAGTGCCAGTGGCATGGATGCAGGATGGGATTCAATGCTCCGAAACAACATCGTCGGGACATATAACGTTCTTCAAGCTGCGAAAGAATCCGGTGTCTCGAGAGTGATCCTCGCCAGTTCAGGGGCAACCGTGAACGGGTACGAACTCGAAGAACCGTACAAAACGCTGGTATCACCCGAACCAGTCGATCTTCCTTCATCATGGGAAATGGTGAATGAATTTTCTGAACCAAAGCCCATAACGCTCTACGGGGTAACTAAGTTATTTGGCGAAGATCTGGGAAGATATTTTGCACTCACCTCTGGAATGTCAGTCATTAACTTGCGAATCAGCAGTTGCACAGCTGAAGACAACGCAGCGCCTGGTCGAGCACAGGCAAACTGGTCCAGTTACAGAGATCTTCAACAATTAACGGTCAAGTGCATCGAGGCGCCACAGAATTTGAAATTCGATATATTCTGGGCTACATCAGACAATAAAAAATTATTTAGAGACAATTCCCACGCAAAAAACGTGCTCGGGTACGCACCGCAAGACGGCGTACGTTGATTGCCAGCTGGCGAACATCAATTGACACTAGATCGCGCCGTATAGAATTCCATGTCTTGAAGCTGAAAATAATTTAAACATGAAACCAATGGACAACATCACGGTCTACTCATCGAACATGTGTGGTGCATGTGAAATGGTCAAGGCATTTCTTGCACTTCGTAAAGTGACGTTTATCGAGAAAAACATTTCAACAGATCTTGAGGGTCGGACAGAGCTCATCAAAATGGGGTATGACACGACACCTGTCACAGTCATAGGAGACAGACATATTTCAGGGTTCGATGCCACACAAATAGACGAAGCATTGAAAGATCTAGACACCAGTAAAAATGAACAGCCCTAGATCCCAACAATCGTTCGAAGTGCACCGAGCCCAACTTTCGCAAAGAGCATTGAATAACCTCAACCTAAAAACAATCCGTTCGAATCGGAAAAATGACGCAGGAAAATTATTTGTTTCGTTATTGCTCTTAGGTTTTCTGCTAACAGTATTGACCTCCGCATGCAGCGAAACATCCGATACGAACGATGAACAATCTCAACAATTTCCCAAAATAACAGATACGGGAAGACTGTTTACTGCTGAAGATTTCCTATCGATAGGTTTCAAACAATCAAAGGAATACGATGTAGCAGAGCTGCCGGCAGCGATTTCAGCAATCTACGGATTCTGGAAGCCAGGTGGCGGGGAATCAGTTGATTACGAGATTCGGTTCTACACGTCTCACGATGATGCAGTCACAAAAGGCACTTTTTTCGCAAATGAAGTTACTGGGCCAGATGGCGCTGTATCAGATAAGGACGTCACCTGGAAGGAAGGAACACGAGATCGTCGAACATCTGGGTTCACCAGTAACGGAGGTGGAGGAAGCCTAGCAGTGAAATATGCTGACTACATCATTCACTCAAATATCATCATGCTGTGCCAGGGACGAGACAAAGACCAATCATTGGAACGTTGCGAGTCCATAATCAACGCAGTTACTGAAGGCACTCCATCGTAAGTCGCTCGAAAACTGGATAGCAACTAAAGTGGTAGATTGGTTTGCAGGCATCGCTTCAGAGCTGGCAATAGAAAATTCAGTTTATCCAGTGTGAGAGTACTAACGATTTGGACAAATCAAGACAAATTGGAGATGCGAAATGAGTGATTACGTACCGAGTAAGTCGTCATGGGTAGCGGAACAGGTAGAACTTTACGAGAGCAGTCTCGGTGCTAAGGGAACAACGCTAAAAGATACGGGCCTACCCGTCATCATAGTCACCCACCGGGGTCGCAAGACAGGTGCAGTCCGGAAGACTCCTTTGATGAAGGTCATGGATGGTGACAGCTATATCCTAGTGGCCTCAATGGGCGGGGCACCAAAACACCCGGGTTGGTACCACAATCTAAAGGAACAACCTGATGTCGAAATACGGGATAAGGCAGAAGTCCATTCGATGCGAGTCAGGGAAGTAGTGGACTCACTAGAAAAGCAGCGATTATGGGCCATTGCTATAGCGGCGTATCCTCCGTATCGAGCGTATCAAAACAAAACCGATCGGGTGATCCCCGTTTTTATCGCTGAGGATAATCCCAGCTAAATCCTTACACCGAATTCAGATTCAAAATCCTGCCACACGGCTTCTGACACATCCGTAGTAGCGCTTGCATATACTTCCTCGAATTGGCGCAGATTGGCCGAGCCGGTCAGGACGATACCATTGCCTTCAACCGGTGCATTAAGAACGAATTGCATCGCCAGATCTCGAATGCTCAAACCTCTGTCCTCACACCATTCCCACATACGGTATGCGTACGGAATTACATCAGGATCCGTCGGCCCGCCTACTGCAGATGGCGTAAGAGTCCCATCGGAATTCAAAGTATCTTCCATGTCACCCTGGAACTCCGGCTCCGGTCCTGCCAGAAGTGAGGCAGCCAAAGGACTTCCGAGAATAATTCCTACATCATTTTCGAGCGCTAAAGGAATTGTCGTTTGGGCAACTGATTGAGAAAGCAGGGTGTAGTCGAAAAACGTCAACACGATATCGATTTCACCCGTTTCTATCGCCTTTCGATGAAATTCATGCTGTCGCACACCGATGGCGATATGACCAATCCTACCTTTAGCTTTCCAGTCAACCAAGACATCCAAGCAAGCGCCCAACGGGGCATCAATATCGTAACGTGGACCATGTATAGACACCGAATCAACGTAATCAGTCTTCAGCTGCTTGAAACTGTTCTCAAGGCTCCAGGTCGTAGCCTCTTTGGAAAAATCCCGGAGATATCTCGGATGGGAGCCTACCTTGGTTTGCAGGTACACCTTATCTCGCCAGCCGTCGGCTAAGGCCAGACCTACCCGAGGCTCACTTACACCATAATATGGCGACGTATCAATGAAATTAATTCCCATATCAATAGCCCCCCTGACCGTGGTCACAGCTTCCTCATCTGTTCGTTCCGGATCGCCAAGATACCCACCACCCAATCCAAGCGCCTTTGGTCTCATCTCCGTGCGCCCCAACCTCCGGACATCGAGATCTGGCATTTTGAACTCCTTTACAACCATTTCCGATACAGTGCTGTGGCTCTGGCCAAATTGATCTCGTGAACATGGATAAAAAGCGAATGAAGAACCCATTAATGTAGTGAAAACAAAACTGGATTAAATCCTTACTCCAAATTCAGCTTTGAAATCCTGCCACACAGTTTCTGACAGTGGAGTCGTGGCCGCAGCGTAAATCTCCTCAAACTCAGTTGGATTGGCGGAACCAGTCAGAACAATACCATTGCCTTTGACTGGCGCGTTTAACGCAAACTGTATGGCGAGATCACGGATGTTGAGATCGCGATCGTTGCACCACTGCCACATTGCATGAGCAGGTGGATACACTGCGGGATCCAGATAGCTGCCGACTGCTGAGGGAATGATTCTGCCGTCTTCATCGTGCAGGCCTGTAACAGTTGCCCCAAACGACTCCTCTTTCTGGATAGGTTCAGTGCCCGCCAGTAGTGAGTTCCCTAGCGGACTGCCGATAATGATCCCAACATCGTGTTCAATCGCAAATGGGATCGTTTCGTCGGCAAGGGTTTGATCGAGTAACGTGTAATTCAGGAAAGACAGCACAATGTCTACCCCTGCTTCGATCGCCCGTTTATGAAATTCTGGCTGCCGCACACCTACCCCGACAGCGCCAATACGCCCCTTCTCTTTCCACTCAAGCATAACCTCAAGACAGGTTCCCAACGGCTCCTCTATATCGAAACGAGGACCATGAATCAACACTGAATCAACGTAATCGGTCTGCAGCGCATTGAAGCTGTTCTCAAGACTCCAGTTCGTCGCTTCTTTCGACCAGTCGCGTGTGAATTTGGGATGTGATCCAACTTTGGTCTGCAGGTACACCTTATCTCGCCAGCCGTCGGCCAGAGCCATTCCAATTCTTTTTTCGCTAAGACCATAGTCGGGTGCGGTATCCACAAAATTAATGCCCCGTTCGATGGCTGTACGAACCGTGGCAATCGCCGATTCGTCCGTTTGCTCCGGCCCAGCGAGATGCCCACCACCCAATCCAAGAGCCTTCGGTTTCATCGAGGTACGACCCAATCGACGTACTTCCAGATCTGGCATTTGTGGTCTCCTTCACACCTAAGATTTTTAGAACACCGCGGCAAGTCTAGACAATCGTAAAACGATATGTGTAGTCCACATATGTTTAACAATCAAATATATGGATACAAAATCGGCCAAACGGTATTGCAGACCTATTTGAATTCAGTTGGGAACTTATCCGCCCAGGGCCTTGCATCTTCAAACGCCTTGGAAGCAGCTATCACTGTTTCTTCGTCGCCCCAGCGACCCACAATCTGCAAACCGATAGGAAGTCCATCAACCGAGAAGCCAGCCGGAGCGGTAGCAGCAGGATTTCCACTCCAATTAAATGGGTAAGTAAAGGGAGTGAAACCCCACAATTTATCCGGCACGTTTACGCCGTCAATCACCGCGGGATGTTCGTCAATTTTGAAGGCGGGCGTAGCAAGCGTTGGTGTCAACAACAAATCGTAATTCTTAAAAAATTCCCGAATGTAGTTTCGATAAAACTCCAAACGAGAGTAGGCGTGCCATAGTTGCTCTCCGGTAACATTCTGGCCACCTTCAAGACCATCGCGGAAATAGTCTGTTAAAAGCTCTCGTTGTTTCAAAAGTGCACCATTCAACGCGTATGAACGGCAGCGCCAAATGGTCATCAATAGGTCGAGCATCGCTTCAGGAGAGTCGATCCTGAACCCCGGCTCTTCGACCACAGCGCCCATCTCCTCAAACGCCTTTACAGCCTGACCCACAATCTCGCGGACCTCTGGGTCTACTGCCACGCCGCCAATATCAGGGGAATAAGCAACTTTGAGGTCTTTCACACCACGTCCTAGAGCTCTCATATAGTCCGGAGGATCTTCCTGGATAGTCAGGTGTTCAGCATCGGAATCCGGTCCGGACAGAACCTCGAGCAATATGGCAGCGTCAGTCACGTCGCGTGCCATCGGTCCAATGCTGGAGTAGTTAAACCAGTGCCAGCTATCAATACCCGTCGAGTAGCGAGGTACCCGACCTTGAGTTGCCTTTATACCAAAAATGCCACAGAAAGCCGATGGTATACGCACTGATCCTGCCCCATCACTCCCCTGTGCCAATGCGGTAATCCCAGCAGCGACAGAGGAACCAGCCCCCCCGCTGGACGCACCACTTGTCCGTTCTGTGTCCCAAGGGTTACGGCACGCGTCGCCCAACCGGTTTTCATTCGTGCCTATGTGACCATACTCAGATGTGTTGGTTTTGCCGAGAATCACTCCACCTGCGTCTTTTATACGTTTTACAGAAAGAGAATCACTCTCAGCAATCCGATCTTTATAAATAAGAGAACCGGAGGTGAAACGGACACCCGCCATAGGTTCGAGATCCTTGATTGATATTGGAATACCGTGCAATGGGCCAAACTTTTTACCACTCATAAGATCCCGCTCGGCACCACGGGCTGACTCAAGCGCCTTTTCAGGGATAATGGTCAAAAATGCATTCAACTGACCGTTGAACTTATCAATGCGATCCAATGAGACCTGAGTGAGCTCAACCGGCGATATCTGGTGATTTGCAATCATCTCGCGCAATTTATGCGCAGGCATCCATGCAAGTTCGTTCGACCCAGTCATTGCTCTCTCCTAGATTATTTGATCGGCCCATTATGACGCTATCTCAGCTTGATGGGGACCCCGACCCAGAACCTACTTACTAATGGAAGTAGAAGGAGTTACTGAAGGAATGCCCGCAAATATTGCTGCCAATGCCGTCATAGGAGGAATCGCCAAATAGATTATTAAACCTGGGGTATAAGAACCGGCCAGATCAAGCGACAAAGCTAGTGGCAACGGACCCAGTGCTGAGGCGGTCATAAACCAAAAATTAGTAACACCTCGGATGCTGCCGAGATTCGTGCGTCCGTAATAGTTGGGCCATATAGTTACGACGGCGTTCATAACCAAACCCCAATTTAGCCCCATAACAGCACCATAAAGATAGATTTGCCAGATATTCGTAGCCGTGAGCAATAAGCCAATTGTAATCACCATCATTAATTGGCCTCCCGCGAGCAGATAACGCTGTGGAATCCGACTGGAAAGGTAGCCACTCAGAAACTGACCCGCGATCAGCATTGGCGCCATCACAGCAAAGACACTTGCCCCGATGGCAGACGAAAAGCCCTTACCTGCCATTATCGATACTTGATGGAACATAAGACCGGTTCCCACTAGAGAATGGGTAGAACCAGCTATGACCAAAAACCATAGCGTTCTTGTACGAGCAGCTTCCTTTAGAGTCCATGAAGGCTCAGGATCACGCGGGCTAATATCATTTCCACGATCGTATGACTGTGATCCACTTTCGTCATTATCTCCATCCGGAAGAATGCCTATCGACTCAGGAGTAGAGCGAATGAAAACGACTACTGGCAATATAAGCAGCACGCAAACGGTTATACCGATAACTATCCATGCGTTCCTCCAACCGACAGCATCGATCAACAGCGCGCTGTAAATCGGAAAAACTCCGGTCGCTAATGAACCGCCGAGAGCAGAAACTGCTATAGCTATGGCCCGTTTTCTTATGAACCAGATCGATACCACGTTGCTGGAAATCAAGGGCAGGGCACCCTGCCCCATAGTTCGCATGATGACAAAACCCACATATAGTTGCCATGCAGAACTGACGGAAGACAACCATAAAGCCCCTAAAGCCAAGCAGATCGTGGCGAATACAAACAACACGCGCGGACCGAACAAATCCAAGTACCGCCCTACAAAAATAATCAATACAGCTGCTGTCAGAGAACCGAATAAGTAAAGTGCTGCGATGGACGTAGCCGAAATATTCAGGTCAACAACAAAAAATTCTTGAAAAACTGAAAACGTGTAAGTCTGGCCAGCGGCAGAGGTGAAATTTCCGAGAGCAGCTACAGCCACCACCACCCAACCAAAATAAAAGGGTGTATGCGCCACCCGTGGCACTGAATTTGGAACTGGATTAGATTGGTTGTTGGGAACCACAGAATCTGAAATTATCAGTTGGGATCGATTAGAAAATGTAAGTGTTCAATTTCCCACTCACGATGGGACAGCAATTCGCCAACTTCGCATGGCCACGTTATCGGAATTTCGCAGCGAATGCACCAGTTCATCGATTCCGTGATCCAATAGGGAATCAATACAGTTTCGAACTGGGTACAGAAGAATTCGGCGAATGGGTGAGTTGAAGTTCAAAAGATCATTCACCAAAGCCAGGTCTAATTCAAGAATTACCGGGGAGCGGAATCACTCAAGACTTTACTAATGGTGTGGCACGTTTCATTTCAAGTTTGACTCTTCCGATTGCGGCGACCCTCGTCGTGTAGGCATCCCTGGCCGATTGCGTCATTACCTGAAATATCATGATGGCAAATAAAATGATGCCAATAAATCCGCTTACCCCTGAAACTCCAAGGGCACGTTCACCGATCTCCGATATTGAAAAACCGAATACCAGTCGGATGACGACACTAATGGTCAGGAAAACTAATGCTGCACTCATTAAATGGGGATAGCGGATATCCGCACCCTCAAAAATGGGGATGAAACGAGATGCCGCTCCAAAGATCAGATTGGTCACAAATCCGAGCGTTAACACGTGTATCACCGGTAGAGAGACCTGTGCGGCTATGATATTTGTCAGTCCGGTTTCATCTAATGCGATCAAAATTAACATCACACAGCCAATTAAAAGCCAGCAAAATCCTAATCGTATATACAAGCCATATCGCTTATAACCGACAAGAATCCTACGAACTGATTTACTTGCCGGTTCCAATACTCGCAAGGCTACGGTGAACAGTCCCGCACCAACTGAAGTCAAGATTAACCCGACCGGTGCAACTACTTGGCCCAATTCTCCAAATCGACCAACTATAACCACTACAAGTCCTAACTGAACCATAACAAGTGATAAACGATTCATTCGTTCATGCATCGGTTTCAGTAGTAAGAACCCACGAATAGCTTTTGCTGAAATACCGAAAATAAAACTCATAATAAACCCAAATATAGCAACATAGATAAGGGCTTCATTCCAAGGAGGATGGCCTAATGGCGCACCTTGTATCGCCATTCGAGATGTAATCGCAAGATGAATCATCCCGGAAAATACGGCCCAAATTACCCCCACTACAAGCCAAATTTCCGCTGGGCCTGATTTACTGGCCGAGTACCGAATAACCCGATACAAAGTCCAAGCGAAAACGACCATTGCAATAAACAATAAAATGCCACCTGCTGCCATAAGCAAACCAGCAATCGGTAACATGTCTAGAGTCTGACCGGTGAATCGTGCCAACAACCCTGATATCACCAGCCACATGCTTAGTTGTTGGGGAACTGGATAATGAATCGGCCTGTTGAAAATCCGTGGTACAACATGATAGGCGAGCCCCATTACAAATAAGCCAGCCCACCCAAAAATTTGAACGATCCCATGTGACTGCGAGTGGGTAAGCCACGTCAGGCTGCGTTCAATGCCTAGTAATGGCATTATCAATATCGCCGCACCCGTCGAAAATCCCAATAGCACGGCAATAATCGCAGAGCTACGAATAAATGGTC
>CAJWJL010000062.1:0-11391 GCA_913042135.1 uncultured Chloroflexota bacterium
AAATCCCAGCAGGAATCGAACATGGAACCAAGCTCTTGATACATGGGGAAGGCGAGTCGGGCGGAAGAGGCGTTGAAAACGGCGACCTTTATGTCCATATAGGAGTAGAAAAAGACAAGATTTTCGACCGTAAGGGTGACGATATCCTGATGATCGCAGAACTCAACATAACAATGGCCACTCTTGGTGGCATCATCAGTGTTGAAACACTAGATGGGTCAACGGATATTGAAATAAAACCCGGCACTCAATCCGGAACGATTCAACGGATCAAAGGTGCGGGTATTCAACACATTGGTGGTTCCGGACGTCGAGGAGATCAACTTGTTGAGCTCAAGATTATTACCCCCAGAAAACTTGATGAACACCAAACTCAACTCTTGCAAGAACTCGCTGAATCATTTGGGCTTAAACGGGTCGGCAAGGGATCGGGTAACCAGCATGGATTTTTTGGCCGATTTAAAGACGCTTTCAACGGTGAAAAAGACAACCATTAAATAACGGTTCAAACCCGAACAAAGGTCGTTTTTAGATGCGTTGGCTACAAATCAGCATCACTTCCCCAGCAGAATATGTAGAGCCTCTAACCCACCTATTCAATCTCCACGGTGAAGGATCAGCATCGGTAGAACATCCCGGCGGGTACAACCCGGATGAAGGAGAAACCCCTAACCCTAGTGACTGGATAACTATCAAAGGCTGGCTTCCCTTCGACGAGACCACTGATAGTCGTAAAACGGCGATCGACGTCGGAATTCGATTGATCAGACATTTCGTTGACCTACCGGAAATTGAAGAACGAGAAGTCAGCGATGAAGAATGGCGAAATCAAAAATTTGAACCCATCAGAATCGGTAAAAATTTAGTGGTCGTACCTAAGTCCGCTGGTTTCACAAGAAAAAATTCTGATGTGGTCATAACATTAGAGCCAGGATTAGCCTTTGGCACTGGCCATCACCCGACGACGCGAATGTGTTTGGAAGAAATAGAAAAAATCATAAAACCAAACGACCGGATCCTAGACGTAGGCTGTGGCTCGGGGATACTTTCTATCGCAGCGTTAGCACTTGGAGCTCAGCACGTTATCGGAATCGACATCGAAAATGATGCAGTAAATGCATCGATAAGAAATATAAAAGATGCTGGGTTCATCTCACAATCAACGATCCTATCTGGTTCATTCCCGCAGGATGAAGTAACGGATGGAGATTTCAATGTTGTGGTGGCTAACATAGCTGCTAACGTACTCATAACACTCGCTGAAACACTTGTCGCCACTGTTGCAAAGGACGGCGTCATAATCACCTCAGGTGTACTGAAAACTCGGATTAACGACGTTGCGTCAGCTTTTGAATTTGCCGGAGGAAAAGTTCAATCGACTAGACAAATAGAAGACTGGACTACGACTTTGATAACAAGATCCAGATAATGCATCGATTCTACGTAACAGATATTGATACAGCGGGCCAGACAATATCGCTTAAAGGTTCGATCGCTCGGCAGATAAAAAATGTTTTAAGAATCAAAACTGGCGAGAGAGTGCGACTGTTCAATGGAGCAGGAGATGAATGGGAAGCAGAAATTTCTAGAGTAGGCAAAAACAAAATATCAACAACATTGATTTCCACAGTAAAAACGATCCCAGAACCTTCCACTAAGATCACCATGATCCTCGGACTGGCTAGACCAGAACGCATTGAGTTAGCTATTCAAAAATGCAGTGAACTGGGCGCAGTGAAGTTCATACCGGTAATTTCAGAACGAGTGCAGGGTGGTAATTCAGGAACTCCTTCTCTGCAAAGACTCAAGCGATGGGAACGCATTGCCATCGAATCAGCGGAACTGAGTGGACGTGCAATCATTCCATCAATAGCACAACCCATATCGTTGATGGAGGCCGTCAACCAAGCCCAGATAAAGCAGAATGTCCTGTGTATGTGGGAAGAAAGTACCGATAAGTCGAAATCTCTTAAAGCCGCCCTGAAATCTCTTGAGAAGCATCCAGACGGTCTCACTGTACTAATCGGCCCACCTGGCGGTTTGAGTCAAAAAGAAGCACTTAGTATCCAAAAGACAGGTGCGCAGCTCGTCAACCTGGGACCCAGAGTGCTTCGCAGCGAAACCGCGGCTATCACAGTGATGTCAGCAATCTTGTATGAAATGGGTGATTTAGGCGGTTAGATAGCTTGAAGCTTACTCTCAGGCTGTAGTGTACGAACCATTAAGTCGTTTACGACGTCCCGGGCTGAAGCACCTTCAAACAATACTGCGTGCGTCGCCTTAGTTATTGGCATATCGATATCCAGTTGCTGGGCCAAACGAACAGCCGCTTGGCTCGTCGGGGCTCCTTCAACTGTTTGACCAAGCTCTGCAACAACTGATTGCAGATCTTTACCCGATGCAAGGCCAAATCCAAGTCGATAGTTACGACTCAAGGTGGAATAACAAGTCACGATCAGGTCACCCATTCCACTCAAGCCAGCAAAAGTATCTCCGTTCGCACCCATCGCAATTCCCAGCCGAGTGATTTCATAAAGCCCGCGTGTAACATATGCGGCTTTAATATTTGCGCCAAGACCCGCACCGTCGATAAACCCTGCCCCAATTGCAACAATATTCTTAAGAGCTCCGCCCAACTCAACGCCCTTGACGTCTTGACTACGGTATACACGAAACACATCTGAACTAAGAATTGATTGGACAGACTCACTAACATCAGAATTTGGGAAGGCTAGCGTGGCAGAAGAGATCTTGCCTGCTGCAATTTCTGGCGCAAGATTTGGACCAGAAAGAACACCTATATTGTCCACACAAAACTCCGGCAATTCTTCCAAAATAACCTCTGACATACGTTTACCAGATTCAATTTCAATGCCTTTGGTTGCACACACAATGCTAGTCACGGACGATAAAGCGTTGGAAACGTCCTTCAGGTTTTGACGAACACTTACCGAAGGTACAGCCACTATTACGAGCTCAGATTCTGAAAAAGACTCATGGAGGGATGCGGACACACTCATAGACGCTGGAAACTGGACTCCCTGTACTGATCTTTCATTTACACGCGCTCTACTAAGCTCTGCTGCCCGTGCTTCACTACGAGACCACAAAACGGTTTCATGTCCAGTGCGTGCTAAAAGTATTCCTAGGGTGGTCGCCCAAGCCCCGGTACCAACAATTCCTATGTGTTTCACATAAGCAGTTTACGCGGTTCATTGCGCCCTGCGCGGATCAGGCTTGTTTTCTAGCTTCGATTCATCACCTTTTACAAGTCGTCCAATATTAGACTGGTGACTCCAAATAATAAGAATGGAGACTGGGATTGCAAAAAGAAGGTACCAGTGATCATGAACCCATCCAACAATTGTCAATTCGAAAGCACTAAAAATTATCAAAGCACCTAAGCTCAAACTGGTTCCGATTATCGATCCAAGAGAAACGTATTTTGATAACAAAGCGATAACTACCCCACTAAGTGCTATCACCGCTGAAATTGGGGAAATAATAGCTAGTGCTCCCAATCCAGCAGCAACACCCTTGCCGCCTTTGAATTGGATATACACAGGGAACATGTGGCCTAAGACCGCGACTGTCCCAGCAGAAGCGATTAACCAAGCATCTGCTTCAAGCAGGTAACGCACGACACCCGTAACTAGTAATCCCTTAGTAATGTCAGCGGCTAAAACAACTGCCCCCGCACGCGGACCCAACGTCCGATTTACATTAGTAGCCCCTGATCCACCACTTCCATAACTACGAATATCGACGCCGCGCCACAAGCGTCCAATTATCACGCCCGAAGGTATTGCTCCGAAAAAATAGGCGCTAACTAACGCAGCTATTGCAATACTGAGATCATTCATCTTGCCGACTTTGAAACATCATCTTAATTGGCGAACCCACAAATCCAAATCTATCTCGCAATTGATTCTCAAGATATCTACGATAACTAAAGTGTATTAGGTCTGGGTTGCGAGTAGTGAATTCGAAAGTTGGAGGAGAAGATCTACTTTGCAAGCACCGGATAATTCTAGGACGTCTACGGCCGAACCCGGGCAAAGGATTCTCACCCATTGCATCAAAAACCGCTCGGCTCACTTCTGATCTTGGAATCCGTTTGGAAAACTCTCTGTAGACACTCATGATCGTTGGAAGTAATATCTCCACGCCGCGACCTGTGAGAGCAGAAGTAAACACAATGGGGACTTCAGGAATAAACTTGAACCGATTGCGAACTTCAGCTTGCACCTGAGCCTTATCTAATTTTAAGTTTTTGGATAGATCCCATTTATTGACTACGATCACTGCAGCACGCGAGGCATCATCGATATACCCACCAATATGTGTATCTTGCGAGGTAACGAATTCAGTAGCATCCAATACCAAGATGGCAACGTAACAACGTTCGATCGCACCAATGGTTCTAATAGCACTATATTTTTCGATACCAGGATCAGTTTTCCCGCGACGCCGCAGTCCTGCCGTATCCAAAAACGTAATCCGTTCACCTTCATAATCAAATAATGAATCAACGGTGTCGCGGGTGGTTCCAGCAACTGGGCTAACGATAGCGCGATCTTGACCAGTCAATGCATTAAACAACGCAGACTTTCCAGCATTAGGTCGTCCGGCGATCGCTACTTTGATAGTGCTAAGACTGATCGGTTCATTTTCAGATAAAGGAATCTGCTCAAAAACAGACTCCATAAGATCAACTATGCCAGTATCGTGATACGCACTAATAGGATGTGGTTCGCCAATGCCAAGCTCAAAGAACTCATAAATCATATCCTCACGCGAAAGGGTATCCACCTTGTTCGCTGCAAGAACAACTGGCTTCCCCACTCGTCGCACCATATCAGCCACATCTTTGTCGGCATCAACGACACCATCATTCACATCTACCACAACGATGATAGCGTCAGCCTGATGTAAGGCTATTCGGACCTGATTTTTAATATCACTCCACATCAACTCATCGTGAGGACGATCTTCTACTCCTGCCGTATCCACAATCAAATACCTACGTTGTCCCCATTCAGCATCCATAGAAACGCGGTCACGAGTTGTACCTGGAATGTCACTGACAATAGCAATTCGCCGACCCGCCAAACGGTTGAACAAAGTCGACTTCCCTACATTGGGTCTTCCAATTATTGCTACTACTGGCAAAGCCATTTTAATATCCTAGAGTTACTTCATTGGCTACTTAGTGCACAGTGCACATGTACAAAAGTATTTCAACCGAATTGAATACATTCGACCCAATGAAAACTAGACCAATTTTTCCATAAGAGCAGCTTGTGCCCAAAGACGATTTTCGGCTTGATCGAATGCTATTGACCTTGGATCGTAAAGTAGGCCGTCTGAAATTTCCTCACCTGGATGTGCTGGAAGATCATGCATAAATTTCACATTTGGGGATGCCTGATCTAGGATTTCTGGATTGACCTGATAGCCTTCAAATGCCGCTAGACGTTTGGCCGTTTCTGTTTCCTGACCCATACTTGTCCACACATCGGTATAAACAATATCGGCATCAACCACAGCTTCCAGTGGGCTAGTTACCTGATTCACACAACCTCCTGCATGTTTACCATAAACATTTGCCCCATCAAGCGAATCATTAGAAAGTTTGTACGCATCTGGCGAAGCAATCACCAAATGCCCGCCCAAGCCTGCAACCGCATATCCAAGACTCAATGCAACGTTGTTACCATCTCCTATAAATGCAACTTTCGCACCTGTGACACTTCCCAATTGCTCAGTAATCGTCAGTATGTCGGCAAGAGCTTGGCACGGATGTTCATGGTCAGTAAGAGCGTTAATCACCGGAACCGATGCGTTTGCTGCAAATTCTTCGATAGTAGACTGTAGAAACGTCCTAATTACGATAATGTCAGACATGCGCGACATAACGTGTGCTACGTCGGCTACAGGCTCCCGCTTGCCGAGCCCAACCTCTTCAGGGCCAAAATAAACAGGGTTGCCAGCTAATTTTTGAGTTCCGACCCAAAACGAAAGTTTAGTACGTAACGAAGGCTTTTCAAAAAGAATCGCAATCGATTTGCCAGCAAGTGCGTTACTCGGCATACCAGCTTTCATTTCAGTTGCCCGATCAAGTACGGATTGAATGTCATGAGAAGCAATATCTCTGAACTTAAGAAAGTTATTAGACATTGATGTGACCTCAACTCAAATTTGAAATGAAAAAAGACGCACTAGCAGTCAAATGCTTAAACATCTTTCAACCGGTTTCACCGAAACGGAAAATACTTGTGTCCCGAGGTATAGCGTCAGGTTTCTCTGATCAAGTGTTGAAATTAGAATTTCTTTCTTAGCCAACCTGCTCGCGTAGCCAACCTTTATTCTAACCCGGTATCACACACAAAACTACGCAGGAGTAAATTTCAATAAAGTTTGGCCACCTTCACTATGCTCGTATACCGGTGTCAATAACATTCCTATGCATAAAGCTTCGGGTTCAGGGTCAACGCCAACAATGTTTGTCGGAATAATCACACCCTCTTGTAATCGTACGAGTGCTGTAATGTACGGTACGTCACCAGCGAATCCCATATGCGGAGCGGCGTGAACAATTGCGAATGTAAAAAGTTCCGCCTGGCCTGACACTTTCACCCATTCGATTCCTTCACTACCATTTTCAGGCTCAGATATTGAAAAATTACGCGGATAGAATTGAAATTCACCGGTTGTAGTCGAACGCTGAAGCCAAATTTCTTCATTTTTGAGCCCCACCCAATAGCGATCCGATTCCGGCTGTGATACCGGCTGTGGTTTTGATGTTGTATTCGCCATATCGTTATTGAACTCCAAGTACAACCGTGCCGGTAGAAGATAAGAGCCCGCCAGTGCCATGTGCGACCGCTAGATCACAATTATCCAACTGACGTTCGCCTGCCTGACCACGCAACTGGCGTACCGCCTCAACTATAGTGAAAATCCCATACATCCCGGGATGAGTATAAGAAAGCCCACCCCCATTGGTGTTCACTGGAAAATCACCACCGGGTGCGGTTCTTTGAGAAGCTACGAGGTCCGGGCCTTCACCTGGAGCGCAAAATCCAAGATTTTCTATACTCACCAGCACGGTGTAAGTAAATGAATCATAAATCATCGCAAGATCAAGGTCTGAGTGCGTTATACCAGCCATCTGCAATGCTTGCAGTCCTGTATACCTCCCAAATGCCTTGGTTAAATTGGGCATCTGTGAAATCCCTGAATGATCATGCCCTTCTGCAGCACCCAAAATAGTGACGCTACCATTTTTAGCGTCCCGTGCCCGTTCAGGAGTAGTAATAACAATCGCAGCTCCAGCATCTGTTACCAGGCAACAATCTAGTAAATGAAACGGCCAGGCAACCCATTTCGAGTTGTGATAATCGTCAAACGTCGCAGGTTTATCATAAAAATATGCCATTGGATTCAGATTGGCCCATTTTCGAGTTGAGACGGCAATTTCTGCCATCGCCTGACGGGTCCTATCCTCGCCGTACTCATGCATATACCTGCGCGCTGCCATTGCGTACGAAACAGGCGGACCAATGATTCCATACGGCGCCTCGTATTGCGCCATTGGGGTGCCGGGATTACGTGGAATCGGCGCACGATCCGACCGACCCGACTGACCGTGTGTAATCAACGCTACTTCGCAATACCCGGCTGCAATCGCGGCGAGAGCATGTGCAACATGAATTACAAACGATGAACCGCCAACAGAAGTACTGTCCGTATAACGGGGCTGGATACCGAGATACTCAGCAACATCCAAAGTAGACCACCCAGCAGTAAATAATGCATCAACGTCAGCAAGCTGCAAGCCCGCATCATCAAGGGCATTTATCGCTGCCTCAGAATGATGAACAAGTGGAGATTTTTCTGGAACCTTGCCCAATTTATTCGATTCAGCAACACCTACGATGTGAGCCCGTCCTGAAAGATTTTGAAGTTTTTGTTTATTTGGCATGTTCTCGTTAATCGAGCATTAGTAAACACGAATATGGAGGCATATGATTTTGTCTTTGAAATTATTGCATCGGAGAGTAGTTCGTTGGCGTGAGAAGTTGATTTCGAACATTCTTAACAATTAATCCGTCTCTATGAGAATCAGCAGTCACTTTGGCCCATTCGGGATCGTTGCGAAAACTATCCCAGGCCGTCATTCTTTGGTTGGCATCCTCAAATGCCACCATGTATGTCAATTCGTGGTTACTTTCACCAACATCTGTAGTCCAATAGCCTATGCTTTTGATGCCATGCTTTTCAAATAACTTGATCGTATGGTTGGCAAAACGAGCATTGATATTCGGAAGCCTTCCAGGCAGGCATTCATATACGCGAAGTTCATAAAGCACGATATTTCCCTTTCACCAGTAATTTGGCGGCCTAAATTTCAGCTTGCATACCGAAATTCTGGATAGTTATTGATAACCCGTCAACCTATTACTCGGTTCGCTGCGTCAATCATTCGATGAAGTGACTGGTCATCGCGTAAATAATCAAGGCTGGTTCCATCTAGCGCCGTTAGCGCCACTTTACCTCGAGCAAGGACTTCAATATCACTGCCTGGAGTTAGTTCCAAGCCATCTATATTAACTTTCAGTCCAGAGAATATTTCATACCCCCCATCAGACTGTAAATCCACGTTCATTCTCAGATCAGAACGTGCGGGAGCACAACCTTCCGCACCGTTTATACCGCTAACCGCAATTGTAGGAAAGTTAACATTGAACAGAGAGCCCGAAGGGGTTTCAGGGCACATTAACTCATTAGTAATCGCTGTTATAACGTTCGCAACCGTCAAATCATTGACAGGATCCATAGCGTCCATAGAAAAAGCACATGCCCTCACACCAAGTGCCGATGCAATTATTGCTGCCCCAAATGTTCCCGAAATGAACATATTCCTGCTCGTGTTAAAGCCAGGATTAATCCCCGAAACCACTACATCCACATCTTCTTTGAGAATGTATTTTGATCCCAAAATTACAGAATCAGCAGGTGTACCACTCACCGCAAAACAGTTCACTCCTTCGAGCTTACTCGATACCTGATCTACATTTACGGATTTGCGAAAAGATATAGAGCATCCTGTACCTGATTGATTATTCACTGGAGCAACAACTGTCACTTCGCCTAGCGATCTAACAGCTTTGGCAAGTGCCCAAATCCCTGGATTATCAAAACCATCGTCATTGGTAACAAGAATATTCATATGCGAAATCGTAGAGGTAGCCCAACCCAAATACATGTTTCGAACAACCAGATTTTAGATCTATTCAGATTCAATCACATTCACTCAATAACAAATTATCGATCAACCTAGCCCGTCCAATATTCACCGCAAGGAGAGCTCTGGCGGATCCAACAAAATTATCAAGTTCCTGAAAAGTGTCAGTATCGACAATGGCCGCATACTCTGTATGAGCTAGCGATTCATCAAGTAATACTGATTTGAGTTTAAATCGAAGAGCGTTACCCGATCGCTCACCAGAATCCCACATTAGCTTGACAGCGGTAAGAGCTCTAAACAAGACAGGCGCGGCTTTCCGTTCTAGTGGAGATAAATACGCATTACGACTACTTATAGCCAACCCATCGAGTTCACGAACTGTCGGTATGGGAATTATTTCGACACCAAGTTTGAGTGATTTGTTTATATGTTGGATGACCCTAAGCTGCTGGGCATCTTTTTCACCAAAAGTTGCTTTATCTGGAGAAATGATGGAAAACAATCGATTGACAACTGTAGCTACCCCTTCAAAATGTCCGGGGCGATGGATGCCTTCGAGTAATTTTCCTACTGGCCCTGGATCAATCAACGGAACAGGATTGCCATTAATCGGATATATCTCTTCGACAGATGGAACAAAAACAAAGTCCGAACCATTCTCGTTAAAGTTGGCAATATCAAAAGCTTCATCGCCCGGATAATCAAAAAAATCTTCATTCTCAACAAACTGGGTTGGATTGAGAAATAACGACCCTATAAGTACGTCACACTGTGGGCGCAGAACCTGCAAATGCCTCGTATGACCACGATGAATGCCGCCAAGTGTGGCAACCAGTCCAACTGAACCAGATATACGCCGCCGAATTTCCTGCATTTCCGCAACGGTACGTATTACACGCATAAATTAGTTGTCTGGCTCAAGGGCATTTCTAATAGGCGTCATGACACGTGACTCGTCCGAGAAAAAAGACTGTGCATCAGTCGGAAACGTACCAGCACCCACATCCTGTCCATATCGAACAAGCGCATCCTTGATAATCGGAGCCAGATTGGCATACTCACCCGAATGGCGAGGCCTGAAATCGGGATCAAGTCCCAACATATCGTGGAAGACCTGGACTTGCCCATCACAATGAACACCGGCACCGATTCCAATGGTCGGAATATTTAGTACCTTTGTTATCTTCTTCGCTAGTTCAGCAGGAATGAGTTCAAGAACAACAGAAAATGCGCCAGCCTCCTGAAGTGACAAAGCATCCTCAAGAACCTCATTAGCCGTAGTTTCCGTCTTACCCTGTACTCGGTAGCCGCCTAGCCTGTTCACATGCTGCGGTGTAAGTCCTATATGCCCCATTACCGCAAGACCAGCCTCGGTAAGTCGCCGAATTATCGGAGCAACCGATTTGCCGCCTTCGAGTTTTACGGCTTGCGCTCCACCTTCTTGAATTAGGCGAGCTGCATTGCGCAAAGCCGTTTCAGCATCAATTTGATAGCTGAGAAACGGCATATCAGCAACAATAAGTGGTTTGGTTGTCCCTCGAACAACAGCCGCAGAGGCGTTAACAATATCGTCAACGGTTACTGGAATTGTTGAATCGTAACCAAGAACAACGTGACCCATACTGTCACCAACCAGAATCATAGGCAGGCCTGCCGCATCGATAATACGGGCTGCCGTGTAATCGTATGCCGTCACCATCGGAATAGGTGCGCCACGACGCTTCATCTGTTGAATCTTGTATGTTGTGATTCGGCGAGCTGCCACTGTGTACCTCCGCGCCGGTCGACTGCCACTTGCTAGCCGCCAGGCCTTAGTTCACTTACTACAAATCATTATTACCTATTTTTAAGATTTTGGGTCAACCCGCAGTTCAATTTTCCTTAGAAAGTAACGATTTGATACCTTCAAACGCAGAATCAGATAACCCGCCCTGCTCTTTGGCTATGTGCAATGACGCCAAAGCGAGGGCTGCGTATGCATTGCCGGTTGCTATAGATTTGTTTGCAGTGGCTTCTAGGTGCATCGTAATTGTTTCAACATCGCCGCGTACGAATGGCCCAGTTATCGCTTCGGGCAGTCCTTTTTCGTCGAGAGCATCAACCGTCGCTCTAAGAAGCGGAATTAATCGTCTCAGTGC
>CAJWJL010000063.1:0-11303 GCA_913042135.1 uncultured Chloroflexota bacterium
AATGAAAGTGACACCAAACTTCTAGTCACGGTTGGTGCCCTACTGGATTCAGTTCCTCATACCCGGTCTCCGAGGGTAACTGGTTCATCACTGAACACAAATCTCGGGAAAGAATTTGAGCACATTAAATACGCTGTCCCCAATTACGAAGGTCCTTCCGGGCTTACATCGGTACTGATTGACCGTCTCGCTCATGACGGGGTACCGGCAGCCAGCATCTGGGGACATTCTCCACATTATCTACAGGTAGCCCAAAATCCCACGCTGACACACGCAATACTTACAGAATTACAACAATTCATATCCGTTCCTGTTGACCTCACGAAACTGGCACGAGATTCTGAAGAGTTTGATGAAAATCTGGTCAGAGCCTTAGCGGATCAACAAGAAATTGAGGGGTACGTCAAACGACTCGAAGAGAGATATGATTCTGAGGAAGAATACCGACAAAGCCCTGAGCCTGCAGCGCTCGTCCAAGAACTTGAAGATTTTTTACGCCAACAGCGGGATACCGATTCTACTGCCGAGAATGAGGAATCAGCGGATTGAGTAAGATCTCCGAGCGATTGGCCAAACTAGGCCAGACCGAAACAACTGGATTTGGATTCGGAGTCAGCACGTTAACTAGAAAAATTCCCGTAATTCTTACAGTCTTAACCATCCATAAACAAAAAGATATAAAGGATGTTCGCGCCGACGCACTCATTATGGCGGATGGATCAAAAGGTGCACTGCAGCCGAAAACATTGCGAGACACTGATATTTGGGGTGTCTCTGTGTCAGATGGAATCGATTCTGATATCGATGCGTTAGTAGAATCAGGCGCTGATTTTCTCGTTATTGAAACAGAATCCACTCCTGGAAGAGCTTTGTGTGGTGATGATACGGGAAAAGGATTTGTCGTAGATTGGAACCTGCCCAAAAAACGTGCTAGGGCGATTGATAATGGACCTTTCGATTTTCTGATTCTTGATGGAAGTTCAATAGTTTTGCCTTTGAATGTTGGAGGTGTTCTGGAACTTCAAGAGCAAATAGCGTATTACTCACGGCACATTTTCTTACGACTAACTCAACTACCCACTGATCAAGATCTCGAACTGTTACGCGATATCGGAATCTCTGGTTTGCTTTACGATGTTAGTGACGCACATACAACGGAATTCGCTAAGCTTAGGGAATCTATAGATCGACTCGAACCAAGAAAAGACAAAAGGTCATCACCTGCTGTTTTACCATCCAGTGAATCTTCCCTTGGTGAATCTGATGTTACTGAGCACGAGGAGGAAGGCTGGAATTAGCAACTGATACGTATCAAAAAAATCGGGTAACTTGGTAATTTTAAGAAGATAGAAGTACAAGAACCATGGCAAATTACACAATTATTGGACTTGGTCGAATTGGGACATCTCTCGGGATGGCAATTAGAGGCCGTCAAGGCAAAAAATCGACCGTGATAGGTTACGATGCTGACAATAAGACACAAAGTCTCGCCCAACGCATGGGAGCAGTCGATAGTGTTGAGTGGGATCTTAGTAAAGCCGTCGGCGAAGCTGATTTAGTTATAGTCGCAACACCTGCAAGGTCCGTTTACGACGTTTTTACAGCGATAGCACCACATCTCAAAACCGGTGCAGTGGTCACTGACACATCCCCCTCTAAACGAGCTGTTACACAATGGGCCCAAGAACTACTGCCGAAAAATACAAACTTCGTCGGTGGTAATCCTCTGACTGGAGCTTCTGTTAAAGAACAAAAGGATGCATCTGGTCATATTTTTCACGACACGAAATGGGCAGTTGTAGCTTCACCATCTGCAGACCATAACTCGATCAAAACATTGACAGACCTAATCGAGAGCGTAGATGCCAAGCCAGTTTTCATGGATCCAGACGAACATGATTCTTTTTCAGCCGCTACCACTGGCCTGCCTGCGGTCGTAGCGGCCGCGCTTATGAATGCCGTAAGCACATCGCCTTCCTGGGCCGAAATAAGCAGGTTTGTTGGCATTGAATTTGATCAGATGACCGCAGCAGCATCTACGGACCCTTCCTCATCACAAAGCGCAGCGGTAACCAATTCAGATATGTTAGTGCATTGGATAGACCAGGTCATGGAACGACTTGGATCTATGAGAGAGGGCCTACTCGATGACGAAGAAAAATTCGCCTCCGATGGGATTTTAAGTGATTCATTTGTGCAGGCCTGGGAGCAGCGTGCACGTTTAGAAGCAGGTATAGCTGATCGCCGACCTGATTCAGCAGGAAATACCGAAATACCTTCTTCAAGCGAGAGCATGATGGGCCTTTTCTTTGGCAGCAAAGTCGCGGGAGTTATGAGTGGTGGAAAAGAAAAAAAGCGGGACTCTACGAAATATGACAGACGTAAACTGAACTGATAGGAGTCAGATGTCAGTTACCATTGCACGACCTCGTTCACTTCGTGGTGAGATTACATCTCCCGGGGACAAATCAGTCTCACACAGGGCTGTTATATTCAACGCCCTATCGAATACGAACACTGCAAAAATTACAAATTTCTCGCCCGGAGCTGATTGTTCATCCACTGAACATATAATGAAATCTTTGGGTGTAGAGATAACTCGTAAGCTAGGCGGCGGAGCCGACGGAGATACTCTCACCGTCAAAGGCGTTGGTTTAGAAGGTTTGGTAGAACCGGACGATATTCTAGATGCGGGCAACAGCGGTACAACCACCCGTTTGATGTCCGGAGTACTTGCTGGCCAGGATTTCGTATCTGTGCTGACCGGTGATCAATCATTGAAAAATCGCCCAATGGGACGTGTGGTGAACCCTCTAACAACTATGGGAGCCAAGATTTCTGGCCGTGCAAATAACACATTGGCACCTCTTGTTTTTCACGGAGGTTCGCTACGAGGCATTAATTACAACATGCCGGTGGCGTCTGCCCAATTGAAATCATGTCTGTTATTAGCAGGATTACGCGCAGACGGGATAACGAACCTTTCTCAACCAGCTGAATCCAGAGACCATACTGAACGAATGCTTTCGGCAATGGGAGCAGTACTAAAAAAAGAGGGATTGGATCTAATTCTGCAACCGTCCGAATTAGAAACCATTGACGTCGAGGTGCCAGGCGACATAAGTAGTGCAGCTTTCTGGATGATTGCAGCAGTATGTCATCCGGATGCGGAATTACTCATACGAAACGTGGGTGTTAACCCAACTAGATCTGGGATTATTATCGCGCTTAAAAAGATGAACGCTCAGCTAAAACTTATGGACGAACGACAAGTTGCCGGCGAACCTGTTGCTGATGTTTTAGTACGAACAAGCGACCTAAAGGGTATCGAATTGTCTGGCGACACAGTTCCACTACTAATCGATGAAATACCTGTCATAGCGGTAGCAGCAGCTGTGGCTGACGGTGAAACCGTTATAAAAGATGCTCAAGAGTTAAGAGTAAAAGAGTCCGATCGTATCGAGTCCAGCATATCTTGGCTAAGAGCGGCAGGCATTAACGCTGAAGGTACATCTGACGGAATGATCATTTCAGGGAACCAGCAAATAAACGGTGGTTCCTTCCAAAGCTATGATGATCACAGACTTGCAATGAGCTTAGGCATAGCCGGGTTGATATCAGAGCAACCCATCACGATTTCAGATCCTGATGTGGCTTCAATCTCCTATCCCGGATTTTGGGGAACTGTAAAAGAACTTGGCGGACTGGTTGGATAAAGAACGAGGATTCACCCAACACCCTCTAGTGGTTGTGATCTCAGGGCCTTCTGGAGTAGGAAAAGATGTGATCATTGATCACATGATCTGTTCAAAACGGATCGGATTTCACTTCGTTGTCACAACAACCACTCGTTCTCCCCGTCGAGGAGAACAAGAAGGAATTAATCATAATTTTGTTTCCGTTGATTACTTCAAACAATTAATAAAAACTAACAAATTACTCGAATGGGCCCAGGTTTACGATAATTATTACGGTGTCCCTAGAACGCAAGTCCGTGATGCCCTTGCAGCAGGTAAACACGTCGTCATTCGTGTGGACGTACAGGGAGCAAAACGCCTGAAAGAAATTATTCCTGAGGCGCTTCTCATATTCATAGTTCCGCCGTCTTTGGACGTTCTTCGCTTCCATCTCGAAAAAAGAGGTGTCGACACAGAAAATGAAATGAACAAACGATTACTTGCGGCTACACAAGAGATCACCCAAGCTGAACTGTTCGATTTTACTGTGACAAATATAGAACACCAACTTGATGAAACTGTGAATCGTGTAATAAAGATCATCGAAACTGAATCTCTGGAAAATCCACCTCGCAAGATTCGTTTATAACAATCCATAAATGATGCATGAGCCAAATGAACGAGACAATTTAACTTGAGAGCGCCGGAACTGGTCGTTTCTGGTTAACCGGGTCGGTAAGTAGTAGTGGTGAACCGGTCACGTTGCGATTTCACGTACTGGCTAGGGGTGAAATAAGGCTGAAATTTTCTTATCGTTTCTTTAGCCTTTATCGCGTCGCCGTGTAAAAGTGCGAGTACAGTTGTCGCCATTACTTTTGCAGAAGCAACCACTGCCCTGTTGTAATCTTGAATAATGTAGTCCTCACCATGCCCAATGCCCGAAGCGGCTTTACTGTACGGATGGATAACGGGCATTATTTTACTCAGATCCCCCATATCTGTTGAACCCCCATGATTTCGATCACTGGGCTCAGAGATCACGGAATGTTGCCCGAATATGTATTTTGCATTTTCAACAAATACTTTTTCCATGGAAGCGTTTTGAGTAAGAGGGTGATATCCGGCCACTGATTGAATCTCAACCGAAGCACCCATAGCCAAAGCGCCAGCTTTATAGCAGCGGATCATTTTTTTTTCCAATAACCGTAATGCATCAATCGATCCGGCCCTGACCCGACCCTCATAGAGTACTTCGTCGGGTACAGCATTAACTGAAGTGCCTCCATTTGAAATGATTCCATGAACTCGGGCAACATCATTTTCTATAAAAGTCTCTCGTTGGGTGTTTATCGCTGCGTTTGCAAGCATTGCCGCTTGTAATGCGTTAATTCCTTTGTAAGGAGCACCACCCGCATGCGCAGATTTTCCCGTGTAGCGCACCTGATGTGTTACATGGGCATTCGTAGTACCTCCGACACTAAAATATCCTTTGCCATCGTTATTTGAGGTATGGATCATCATCGCCATATCTATTCCATCAAATGCTCCCAAACGAATCATTTCTTGTTTGCCGGATAAAAATTCGATTTCATCGTTGTTTCTTCTAGCTAATCGATCTTCGATTTCTATGAATTCTTCAGCTGGTGTCAAAATCAACACAACATTGCCTGAAAGTGCATGTTTCACGGCAGGAGTGACCAGAGCCGTGGCTACTCCAAGCAGTGCCCCGATTTGTATATGATGACCGCATGCATGCGCTGCACCAGTATTACTGTCAGATCCAGGATGGGATGGGACTCTTAGCGCATCAAGTTCTGCTATCACCGCAATTGTTGGGCCTGAGTTATTCCCTTTGATCACAGCTTTCAGACCGGTGATCGCTATCCCTGTCTCAACGGATAAATTCAATTCTTCTAATCGTTTTTGTACAAAACTAGAAGTTTTGCGTTCGTTGAACCCTGTCTCGGGGATCTCGTACACAGACTTGGCAGCAGTAATCAAGCCTTCGCTAGATTCATCGATTGATCGAATTACAATAGACCGTAAATCATCCAAATTAGAGACGCTCATCTAGATTATTCCTCATAAGTGTCCCTAGAACGAAAACTTCGCATTCGGTGCAGGTAATCGTCAATTGTCATCGGGGCATCAAAAGATCCGGCGATGTCTCTAGCTTTTTCGCCATCCACTGACAACAGATCAATCAGGGTCATACCCATGGCTTTTCCTGCTTTGGTTATAGCGAGTTCATAGTTATCGACTCGATAATCGGTCCCATGTCCGCTACCAGTGGTTGCGTTAGCTGATGGCTGTATTGCTGGCACAATTTGACTGACGTCTCCCATGTCAGTGCACCCAGTCCCATGATTGAGCCTGATGATGTTGTCGTCGCCTATCAGGGACGCTGCATTGTGACTGTAAAGCTCGGTTAAAGATGAATCATATTTCGCCGGCAAATATCCTGGAGTTGTGATTATCTCGACAGAAGATCCTGTCGCGAGTGCTCCTGACCTGAATGCTCGGTCAACCTTCTGGGAGGTTCGTAAAATCGCGGGAACATTGGAAGCTCTGACATATGTTTCGAGTCTGACATCACTGGGAACGGAATTAACAGCGCTTCCCCCTTTGGTGATAATTGGGTGGACTCTGACCGTATCTGAGTCACGGAACGTTTCTCGTTGTGCATGAATGGCTGCCAGCGCAAGATGTGCTGCATTTAAGGAATTGATTCCAAGATGGGGAGACCCTCCAGCGTGAGCGGCTCTACCTGTGTACCTAATGGTTTTACCAACCATCCCGTTGTTTGAACCACCAATTCCCAGGGTCCCACGGAGCTCACTGCCGGTATGAGTTAGCATCGCAATATCTACATCGTTAAAATGACCAAGTTTGATGAATTCTTGTTTGCCTCCAAAAAATTCTACTTCACCGTTGTCAACCAATGTTTGGCGGTATTCCAGTTCAATGTACTCCTCTGCAGGCGTAGCCATGAAACTAATTTTACCGGCCAGGTTTTTGTTTACTGATTCGTTGAGCAGTCCGGCCGCGACGGTTAACATCGAGCCAATTTGTGCATGATGGCCACAGGCGTGCGCTGCGCCCGTCTCGCGGTCCGCATATAGATGCTTGGGAACGAGCAGCGCATCCAACTCGCCCATCACTACAACATGGGGGCCGGGCCTGCCTGTTTCAAGTGTCGATATCACACCTGTTTTGGCGACGTCCGTCTGAACATGAAATCCATTCGTGCGAAACCAATCAGCAACCAGTCTTGATGTTCGATATTCTCTATAACCACTTTCGGGATGATTCAAAATATCTAGACTGATGCGTTTGATCTCATCAATTCTTCCATCGATCGCGTTTGCGAAAATGGTTTTTATGGCGTTATTGTCGGTCATGAAATTGAATAATGAACTTTCTGAATGAATGGGGTGAGTTTAGCAGCGCAAAATAAGAAACCCTGCTCAATCTAATATGAGCACGGCGCATATCTAGCTATAATTTCAGACATGAAAAAAGTTGTTATAGCTCCTCAAGGGTTTAAAGAGAGTCTTTCTGGCATGGAGATCGCCGAAGCGATGTCGCTAGGTGTGAAACGTGTATGGCCGGATGCGGAAACGGTATTAATTCCCGTTGCAGATGGTGGTGATGGCACCTTGCAGGCTTTAGTTGATAGTTCAGGCGGTCAAGTCCGAACAGCGAGCGTGGAAAATGCTATTGGACATCCAATAGTAGCTGAATGGGGGGCGTTAGGAAACGCAACCACTGCAGTGATCGAAGTGGCGAACGCAGTAGGTCTAGCACGTTTATCTCCTGATGAACGAGATGTACGGAACGCTTCGACTTTTGGTATTGGTCAAATATTCACAGAAGCACTTGATGCGGGATTCAGTAATTTCATCATCGGAGTGGGAGGAAGTGCCACAAACGATGGTGGTGCTGGAATGATCCAAGCCATGGGTGGAATACTCACTGACAAAAACGGGGAAGAATTACCACGCGGCGGAATTGCCCTTTCACGTCTGGCTTCAATCGATATTTCGAGCATGGATCCTCGTATGCATACTGCGGATATCGTAGTCGCTTGCGACGTAAATAATCCACTTTGTGGTCCACGCGGTGCCTCAGCTATATTCGGGCCTCAAAAAGGAGCCACTTTTCAAGATGTGCAAGAACTTGATGCGGCGTTGGCTAATTATGCCGAAGTGATTGCAAAGGACTTGCACACTGACGTTGCTGAAATACCCGGCGCTGGTGCATCCGGTGGACTCGGGGCTGGTTTGATGGGGTTTTTTGATGCGCGGTTAAGACTTGGAGCGGACATCGTGTTGGAAGCTGTTTCAATTGAAGAACATCTGAAAGATGCAGAATTAGTCATCGTAGGTGAAGGTCAATTTGACAGATCAACAGTTTTTAATAAATCTCCGGTAGCTGTTGCTCAACGGGCGAAAAACCGTGGCACCCCAGTTATCGGTATAGCGGGGTCGCTTGGTGCAGGATTTAGGGAAGTTCATCAACACGGAATTGATGCTGTTTTTAGCCTCGTCAACCGACCAATGTCGTTGAAAGCTGCCATGGAAGATACCAAGAGGCTTGTGGCTATTGCGACAGAAGAAGCCTGCCGGGCTGTTTCACTAAAAACATAGGTTCAAGATTTATTGTTTTCAATAATGATTAGATGGACTTCCAGCGGCCCGTGAATCCCAGTGACGGTTGTACCTTCTATATCCGCTGTCTTACTCGGTCCGGATATTAGATTCATAGAGCCTTGGAGTTCACCATTCAAAAAATCGTCTCTCTGAATAGCAAATAACTCATCAAGTGAAGCTAACACATCGCCAGGGCGTAGTACTGCGATATGAGTTGGTGGTGCCAAGGATAGAAGCCTTGAGACTCCTGCGCGTGGATGAAGTACAACTGTTCCTGTTTCGGCGACAGCATAATCCACACCAGTGATTCCCACATCAGCTCTGAAAGCCGCAGACTTGGATTTCTGAATCTGCTGAATACTGCTTTCCGATGAATGTTCCGTCACCTCTAAAACTGCTCCAGATGCAGTGAGAGCGCTGTCTAATGGAATATCAGTCAACACACTGTGCGCAGAGCGCAAAACAGAGTTAGCGTTGTGGTCTTTACAGATACTGACAATAAGTTCCGCGGATTCTTCAAAATTGTCCGTACGGTGAACTTTCCATCCAGCCTCATCGGCTGATTGAACCATCTGTTCAATCAGACTTGCCGACATCGAGTCCGCATCCGTAACAGCCTGTACAGCGTTGGCACTTGCCAAATGCCTATCGTCGAAAATTGCCGTGGCATAATTTTCCGTTGGTCGAATCATCTTTGACCGACCTAAAGCTTTAGTCACCTGTTTAATGAAACTGACCTTATCGGTCATTAAACGTCCTTTTTGTGCCGACGGTTAAGTCGGGATTTCAGAGATTCACGAGCAATCAATGGAAAGTCGCGCGATAGCGTCCAGCCTGAAATAGGCGGAGGAGCTTTCTTCATCCAGCCATTAATAGAAAACGGTCGCATAAACAAATAACCTATACGCGCTCCCCAATCAAATCGACCTCTACCCATCATCCCGATTCGCCAGGCCTTCCAAATCGCGCGTTCAGAGAATTTCGAGGTCCGTTCATTAGGATCAGACAAGCCTTCGGCTGTTCTGTGCCTAAGTTCTAAAAGCATTCGCGGAATATTTATTTTAACTGGGCATGCTTCGTGACAGGCTCCACATAATGATGAGGCAGCTGGTAGATCACTGGCGTCTTTGAGACCCGTTATTACAGGTGTCACGATAGCGCCTATCGGTCCTGGATAAACCCAGCCATAAGCGTGCCCTCCAACTTTTCGATATACAGGGCAAGCATTCAAACATGCTCCACATCGAATGCAATTCAAGGATTCTCTAAGGAGCGGATCTCTGAGAAGTTTATGGCGTCCATTGTTCATGATCACTAAGTGAAATTCATCTGGGCCTTCTTCTTCATCGGGTGTTTTAGGACCGTTTACCATCGTCACATATGTAGAAATCCGTTGGCCGGTAGCCGACCTTATGAGAATTCGGAGCATCGTACTGAGATCTTGGATTGAAGGTACGATTTTCTCCATACCCATGACAGCAACGTGAATTCGAGGAACACTTGTCGACATTCTTCCGTTGCCCTCGTTGGTTACAAGCACAATAGAACCTGACTCGGCTACGGCGAAGTTCACACCTGTCACCGACATGTCAGCGCGAGCGAAAACATCGCGGAGTTGTTCTCTCGCTAACATAGTCAATTCCGTCGCATCAGGGACTCGATCCCCATCCGTAAAATCTTTGTCTAATAAGTCAGCTACATCCTTACGGGATTTGTGTACTGCAGGTGCGATCAGATGATACGGCGTCTCCCCCGCAAGTTGGATAATGTATTCTCCGAGGTCAGTTTCTACTGCCTCAAATCCTGCGTCATTCATATTTTCGGCCAGAGACATCTCCTCCGAAACCATGGATTTAGCCTTAATAACGGTTGCAATATCACGATCTTTGGCCAATTTGGTAATGTATTGTCGAGCTTCATCAGCGTTATCGGCGAAAAACACAGTCCCGCCGTTTTCCTCAACCTTTCCGCTGAGCATGTCCAAATAATGATCTAAATGTGCGATCGTGTGGTCTTTTATAGCCTTACCTTTAGTACGAAGTTCTTCCCAGTTGGGAGTATCGGCGGCCGCGTTAAGCCTTCCCTGGTAAAAACCTGTGTAAACATGCTCTAAGGAATTTTGAACCTGCTCATCAACGATTGTTTGAGCAGCCTTTGAGCGAAAGTTAATAGTGAGCGGTTTCACTCGGTAACCTTCCCAGTTTTGCTGTTACGAATCGATTCAGAAAGGATTTCCGCTATATGGAGTACCCGTGTGGTTGATCCCCGACGTCTGAGACCTCCTTGTATCTGGTAAATACATCCGATATCCCCGGCCACTAACCGGTTAGCTTTAGTCGCCTCTATATTGTCGAGTTTCTCGTCCAAAATGGCCGATGATATATCTGGCATTTTTACTGAAAACGCTCCACCAAAACCGCAACACACATCAGCACGATTCATCGGGGTAATCCTGAGCCCGTCAATATTAGAAAGCATTTTCAAGGGCTGCTCATCAATCCCAATTTCACGCAGAAGGTGACAACATTTGTGATATGTAACTTGATCATCACACGTTCCTACTATTGCGTTACACCCGAAAAAACGATCGATGAACTCGGTGAATTCATAAAGCCGTTCGCTCAGAGTTCTTGCTCGCTCTACAAGACCTTCATCATGTTTGAATAGGTCAGTGTAAAAATTTCTGACCATCGCTGCGCATGATCCAGAAGGTACGATTATAGGACCATCCACTTTTTCAAAAAGTTCTAAAAACCGTTGGGCTACAGGTAAAGATTCTGATCGGAACCCGCTGTTGAACGCAGGCTGTCCACAGCAAGTTTGCTGGTCGACAAAATTCACCTGAAGACCGAGGTGCTCAAGGACCTCAACAGTACTTTCACCAACAGCAGGTGCCATTTGATCAACCATGCACGATGCAAAGAGAGTAACCGACTGCGTACCCAGATTGTTATATATGGTTTCAGGCATCAGA
>CAJWJL010000064.1:0-11209 GCA_913042135.1 uncultured Chloroflexota bacterium
ACATGGCCAATCTGTAGAATAACCTGCATACCTGTTTTAACTGCACTACCGCGCTGTGACACAATCAAACGGGCTGGCTTCGTTACATATACAAGGGCTACGATATAAAACACCATAATCATCAAGCTCATCCACACCCAAGGTAGCGACAATGACCAAGAACCCAGATACACAGCAATTAACCCCGTAAGGAGTACGGCACAAGCAACAATACTTTCAATCAGTCCAGCAATATTGGCTTTTCTTAGGAGAACCGAATTGGCGGGGTCAGCGGCTGGCTTCACCGCTATTAATACAGAAAATAATACAGAAATTATTGCCAACACAAAAAGCAATAGTGATGCACCAATATGAACCATGTTCAAAATATTATGACCTCGTTAAAAAAACCCTCTATTCCTCGGAATAGATACAATGGTGGTATCGATGTTACTACTTGACGTGTTTTATTGCCTTGGCCACCGCAGCCCTTTAGATAGTACAATGAAAGAGTCAAACTGAGGTTTTCGATAGCCATGCCTAAATCTATTCTTGTTCTTCTAATTGAATAGTTAAGCTCCAATAAACACTAGCGGGTTTCATAAATGTTAAAATACTATATTGCTCTCTTTGTTATTGCGGGAATAGCTCTTTACTATGTTTTCATTACTGACCCCTGCAATCGACAGTTAAGAGCAGACTTTTACAGCAAGTATCCAGGCTATGAAATTTTATTTGCAGGTTCCGGCGAAGCATCTACAGGCAGTGTCCAGTGTCATGTCACCTACGAAAAACCTGATAGTGAACAAATTTATGAAGATATTTGGTTGTATCAAAACTCAGGCAGTGACTGGACATTTTCAACAATCCTTCAGTCAGAACAAATACTTTAGTACAACATCAAGAATCCATCTCGGCTGGTTCCTTTCATAGCAATTCATGTCCACTCAAAACAGTTGAGCCAGGCCTTGTCACTACAGCTAATCACTTAACATTCTTCGCGTTCTTTCCAAGCCATGCACCAAAACGAGAAAGATAAGCAGCAAAGCCAGGTTTCCATGCCATTGGAGAAACATGCCATGCAAGCTCTCGTTATCAGCAGCAAGAGCCGAATAGGGGATTAAACCAAATGCGAGAACTTCATAGTCAATAAAAGCCGCCTGCAACACCCCGATAACTGGCTGTATCAATAGCAACGGATAAAGAATCACCTGCAGAAGCATAGAAGGCCTTTTCCACCATCTTGGCGGCGCATAGAGATTATGAGACTTTCTCCACCACCAACGAAACAGCATCATCACAAATACTATGGTTCCTATTCCCGAGTGAACCATAATAATCACGTGCTTCGCCTCTGGCGTAAATTCCTCAATTCTCCACCCGGATAACAAATTAAAAACAATAATAAATCCCACCGACCAGTGTAATATTTTCGCAATCGTATAGTGAAATTTTTTGTTTGATGCTGTCATGAAGTTCCCTTTCCTGTTTTAAGCTTCCATATTACATATAGCAATACTACGCAAAGTTTTCAGAAGGCAGTTCCGTCATTCTCTCAATCGCTTGTTTCTTTTCTTGCTCATTAGTCAAATTATCTATCGCAGGGTAAAGAATATTTTCTTCTTTCTGATTGTGCGATCCCAGAACCTCCAATAATTTGATCCCCAATTCGTCCAATTCATCTGCAAGAACTTTCCCACTAATCTCCTCCAGGAAATTCTTGATGTGACCGTGCTCCATTCGCATTACCGCCGTCGGCCCAGTGTCATACATGCCGGTTCCTCGTTCAAAAATCGGGAACAGTATATCCTCTTCCCAGGCAATATGCGCCTGAAGCCCAACGCTGAATTCAAGAAATAATGATTTAGCTCTACTTATGTCGCTTTTTCTTAGCTTGTTAAATTCCTCAAACAGATTATCCAACCTGTCATGATCTTTGCTCATAAACTCTAATATCGTAGTCTTCATTAAATACTCTTTGCTAAATGATAATCTATCTGCTGTCGTTAGGAGCGGGTATTCAACTAGCGACAGATGTTTGGCTCCATATTCTCAACTTGATTCTTTTTCTGGTGGGAAATATAAAGATTCAAGCATTTCCATGCCGAGTCGGATATTTTCCAGGGTGGCACCCTCCGTCCCGGCACGCACACGGTTAGCACCGATAATTCCACCTTCAAACGCTCGCCCGGTATAAGTTGAGGGAATAATTTCCTGCAGCAAGGTTTCCTTATCAGCGGTGCGATAAAGCGTCCAAACCACATTCATAGTGACAGTCATGCGTATGCTAAATGCCGGCGCGTCGACTTTAATGATCCTGATCTTCAGCACATACGGTGTATTGTCACTAAGTTCGTTACTAGGGTAAACACCATCAGCACCTATCATGGGTATGATGAGATCAGCTGCATCAGAGATATCGATACTAGAAAAAATACCACTATCGTTAATTGCATCGGTGACTTCCTGCTTGAAATAATCCGCATTAATCCCGCTGGATGCACCGCTTACAGCCAGACCAAGCGGACCAGGATTACTGCTTTCTGGCGCCGCCATTGCCGCCGAGCAAAACATCAATATACTGCCAGCGATAATGGTTGAAACCATGTATCGAGGCACATATTGAGTACCGAAAAAATTCATTGCGCATCTCCTTAAAACTATTTCCAGATACTTACTTAGCCTTTTGCCTTAACAGTATCTTCGAGGACCAGATTGTCGACAGTAAGATCCATCATCGCACGCTTCAAGCGGAGATTTTCAGCTTCCAACTCCTTGAGCCACTTACATACCTGGTGGATTATTTGCCCCTGACCGAGCGGCACATCGACCTCTCTTAGCTGAAGAATAATCTCTTCGGCATTACATTGGTTTTTGTCCATGGCGTAGATCTCCTCGTACGCTTCTTACCGCACTCTACCCGGAATAGAAATCTCCGGCAAGTCGGCGCCATTCATGATGAGTCGGTCGGCATAAAGCAGCGGGCCCTGCAGTCGAGTATTCAACTTCGTTGAATAAACTCCTACAGGGCCCGCCGTTTACCAGTCCCCCTTAACGGGGGGTGTATCAGGAGTATTTACTAACCTCCGAGTGATGGGTCGTTCTGTTCCGACCATGCTTGCTCGTAAACAGTCCATTCACCTTCTGCAACGTCCTCTTCCTTAAGGCGAAGCTTGGTGCCTCTAGATAGTATGAACCATACCATCGGTACTAGGCCACCCCAGATGAATACCATCCCGCCAATGGTGCGGCAGTAAGTCAGGAATGAGAATACCGGACCCGTTACGATTTCCGATGATCGGGCATACCAAGTGCCTTCTGTGTATGCGATCCAGGTCTGGTACAAACCAACCGGGAACAGATCGAGGAACATCATCAGTGCCAGTCCAATATTCAGACTCCAGAAGGATGTTCGAACCAGCTTCGGATTCCAGGCAGCTTTATGGAATAAATGCTGACAGCAGAAGAGCATCCCGCCCAGTGCAATATTACCTTTCACACCAAACATGGCTGCATGAGCATGGTTACCAGTGAGATAGGTTGCATGCTCATAGTAATTGACGATCGGCAGGTTAATTACCGAGCCTAATACGCCTGCGCCAAAAATATTCCAGAAGTTAACACCAAGAATGAATAACCAGACACCTTCCATGACGATGGTCTGTTTACCTTCCATCATGTTTTGAGTAGCCGTATGGCCTTCCTGACGCATCTGCCATGCATCCAGAGTAAGCAAGAGCAGCGGCAACACCTGAAGCGTGGAGAACACACTACCGAGCGCAATAATTCCCGTCGGTTTGGCAATCCAGTAGAAGTTATGGGAAATACCGATCGTGGCAGTGATAAGGAAAAGCATCACAGCCAGGAAGATAACCCGCTCTGCCATCATCCGGGTAATCAGACCCATTTGAACCAGCATGTAGCCGACAATGACGGTTGTGAACACTTCGAAAGTGACCTCAACCCACATATGTACGACCATCCAACGCCAGTAGTCTGAGATGGCAAAATTCATATCCGGTTGAACCATCAGTCCAAAGAACAGGAACATCACCATGATACCGCTACCGTACAGCAGCCATGAAGGAACAGACCAAAGATTCCTCTTAGTCAGCCAAGGCCTCACGGCGCGGTAAATGATGAATATCCACAAAGCAAACGCAGCTAACAGCGTGAACTGGAAGAAGCGACCGAGTTCCATGAACTCCCAACCCTGACTACCGAACCAGTACGCGGCGCTGTCACTCAGCATGCCGGTCTGTCCCATATAGATACCTGCCAGTGCACCACCGCCCGTGACGATACACAGAACAAATAGCAAATTGATCAGGGTCTTTTGCCCGGGTGGAACTTTAGAAATCCTGGGTAGGAAGAAGATCGTGTATCCGACCCAACACATAAAGAACCAGAAAATCTGCAACAAAGTATGGTAACTGCGAGCAACCGTAAAGGGGATGATGTCATTCATTGACACTCCGAACGGACGAACAAAGTCGGTTGCCGCGAGGACGCCACCAATGATTTGAACCAGGAACACGATCATCGCCAGGACAAAGAATTTGTAAGTAGCCCGTTGAGTGGGACGAACATATTCATTTTCGAGGTCATATGTGGTTAGTGACTGCCCGTTGTTTTCATTCCCGCTAGTCGTGTCAAATACATCAACATCCTGCTCTCTCATCTGACCGTATACGTACAAGACGAGCATGACACCAACAAACAGAGCGAAAATTGAGAAGACACTCCAGAAGAATGTCGCCGCAGTAGGACTGTTACCAGCGTCCGGATCGTTGGGCCAGTTATGTGTATAACTGTAAGTCTCGCCCGGTCGATTCGCTGCAGAAACCCAACCGCCCCAGAAGAAAAATGCGCTCAAAGCTTCCAGATCGTCTGGATCGGAGATAAAGCCACTCGGCTCGAATGCTTCTGAATACGTGGGATCGTTAAACATCGCGGTGTAATGATCAACTACATCCGAGAATGCTGAAATCTGGGCATCGTTAATACGAATTACCCCAGCTACCTCATCGTAGTAATTTTCGTGAACCTCGCCTCTTACTCTGGCCGCGATCGCACCTGCATCATACTCAGTTGGAGCTACACCACTATCTGCCAACTCTTGCGCATAAAAGGATCGCATACCCATAACAGTTCGGTGCAAAGCATCGGCAGAAAAATCTGGCCCACGTTCCGCTCCGTCACCCCAGAAGGAGCCATAACCCATCAGCCCTCTGATGTGAAACAGCTCTTGCCCCCGTTTGATTTGGGTACGAGAAATTACCGTTTCTCCGGTACTGGCTGACACATAATCTTCCAGTGGCGGAGACCCCATATAAGTCGCCCCCCCAAGATAAATCAGCCCGGCAATACATATCGCAGAGACGATCATAAAGTGTGTTAACCAGTTTTTCTTGTTTACCAGCCATAACGCTATGTTCTGGTTGCTTGTACTTGTGGTACTCATTTTCGGCTCCTCGTATATTAAAACTTACAATTAAAGCTCAAAAAGCCCCGTAAAAGGCCTCTTGATGACACTCGGTATTTAAGCAGAAGTGCATTGTTCCTGTGTCAGTCAAACAACGGACATCAGACAATTTGTCACAAAAAGTGCTCTCTCATTGCGCTAGATCATAAGAAGCTAAGGAAACAGCTAAATATGCAACCTAGGAAATTCATGCAGGGAGTGTGATATTTGACAGAAATACCACTGAATTGGCGGGAAACTTACTCGAGGAATCCGAGCCGGAAACCTTCTGCAACCGCTGCAGCACGCGTACTGACGCAAAGCTTGCTGCGCACTCTCTCGACATGTGTACGGATTGTGGATTCACAGACACCCATGCGGTCTGCGGCAGAGGAAGAAGTCTCGCCATCGGCAAGCATTCGCAGTATTTCTTGCTCCCGGGCGCTCAAAGATGGCCATATTTTTGACGGCTCGAACTCCTCGGAATCAAACATGCTAAGCACCACTCCATTTATGGCACGGCAACTAATATCATGGTCTTTACCGGCCTGTCTGAACTGGGTTTCCTGAATATCCTCATCAGATTTTAATAAGTCCATTACACACCCGTCACGACAGGGTAACTTTCTGGCTTTATCCATCTTACCCACGACGTCCCAACAGTATTTGCCTGTTCCAGGTCCAAGCATACGCCGGGCTGCTTTATTCTGGGCAATGATCGTGCCATCACTGCCAGCGATAACCACGGGGCGTGTGTCATTAAGCATATAGTTACTGGGTTTTAGCATCTTCACATCCCCCAAAAGATTCCGGGCTTATCAATGCCTATAGAACGCTCCGGCTAGCGTATATAATGGTAGCGAGGAACCCTTGATCTAGCTCAATTGGGGGGCATTAATTTCTAGGATATGCTTGGTATCCGCAGTGGCAGACGAAAGAGAACGAGACGAAGATGAGCATACTTTCCTGGTTTAAATCCTCCAAAAAAGAGGTCGTCGAAGACGGTCCCTGCGAGTCACACTACGAAAATGGCCAATTAGAGTCTAAAGGGACCTACAAAGACGGTCAACGCGATGGTCACTGGGAGTTCTTCCATGAAAACGGTCAGCTGAAATCTAAAGAGAACTTTAAAGATGATAAAGCAGATGGCCCTCAAGAATGGTTTCACAAAAATGGTCAATCACGGGAAAGACAGTCTTACAAAGACGGTAAAAAAGAAGGCCATTGGGAACTCTTCCATGAAAACGGTCAGCTGAAATCCAAGGGAAACTTCGAAGACAGTGGACGCAATGGCCCGTTTCAGGTTTTCTACGATAATGGCCAGGCAAGATCCAAAGGAAATCACAAAAACGATGAGCGCGATGGTCCCTACGAGTCATACCATGAAGTTGGTCAATTGGAATCCAAAGGAAACTTCAAAGACGGCAAACGGGATGAGCTATGGGAGGAATTCCACGAAAACGGTCAATTAAGATCTACAGAGAACTTCAAAGGCGGCAAGCGAGATGAGCTATGGGAGCAATTCCACAAAAACGGCCAGTTGTGCTGCAAAGGGAATTACAAATATGACAGCCAAGACGGTCTCTTTGAAGAGTACTATGACAACGGTCAACTAAAAGTCAAAGAGAACTACAAAGATGACAAAAAAGATGGTCCATACGAGTCGTACGACGAAAATGGTCAACTAAAAGTCAAAGAGAACTACAAAGACGACGCAAAAGATGGCCCATATGAGTCGTACGATGAAAATGGCCAATTGAAAAGCAGAGGGACCTTCAAAAATGGTGTGGTAGATGGCCCATTCGAGCTGTATAAAAATGGAGTCCTTCAATAAAGTAAGAAAGAAGATACTAACTCGATAAGACTTACTGTTTTCGCTATGGATGACTAAATATGAAGATCAAATCTCGTTTCTTTCTCAAGCTCCTGAGTTTACTCCCGGATGGCCCGTGGATATGGGGCGCCAAAGCTGCTCAATTAGAATCCAAAGGGGACTATAAAGACGGGCAACAAGAGGGTCAGTGGGAGATGTTCTATGAGAATGGTCAATTAGAATTCAAAGGAAACTACAAGGGAGGTAGACGTCATGGCCCATGGGAGATGTTTTATGAAAGCGGCCAATTAAAAGTTAAAGGGGCCTCTAGAAATGGCAGACCAGATGGTCTTTTCGAAAGGTTCTACGAAAGCGGTCAAGTATCAGAAAGGTACAACTGCGTAAATGGAGAACAAACTGGTCCTTATGAGAACTTCCATGAAAATGGCCGACTAAAAGAAAAGGGAATCTATCTCCGCGGTTTTAGGGATGGCCTCTTAGAGGCCTACTACGAAAATGGTCGCCTACAAAAAAAAGGGCATTTTAGAGCTAACGGGCCGGAAGGCCACTGGGAGTTTTACTATGAGAACGGCCAACTGGGAAAAACGGAAAACTATAAAGATGGCCTGTTAGATGGTCTCTGGGAATACTTTGATAAAAATGGTGAATTGAAAGAGAGAAGGAACTACTAAAGCCGGCCCAAAGTCACAAATAAGCTTCGCCAAAAAATAGCCCGTACGAAACTGAACAAGGAAATAGTCAAGCACCGGAGCCAGCGATCAGAGAAGACAGGCGGTGACACAAAAGCAACTATCAAACAGTCTGCTGCACTCCACTTAAAGCTATTATAATTATGAGCCTGGAAAAGCCACAGTCTTAGCGCTCCAGCAGTTTTAATTTATCCGGCACCCCAGCCCATTCTTCCGCATCAGGCGGCGGCACTTTTTTTGCTGAGATGCTGGGCCAGATAGTGGCCAACTCCGCATTCAGCTGGATAAATGCCCGCTGATCCTTGGGAATTTTCCTATCCTTCACGATGGCACTCACCGGGCATTGAAGTGCACAATCCCCGCAGTCCAGACACTCCTCCGGGTCAATCACCAAAAAATTAGGGCCTTCGTGAAAGGCGCCTAATGGACAAACGACTGCACAATGTGTGTGCCTACAGTTGATGCAATTTTCGGTAACTACATGGGTCATTGATGCGCTCGTGAACTAGCCTGGATTCAAATTTAGTATACGACGAATAGGCCAAATAGCCAAAGCCACTCGCGCAAACTATAGCTTCTTGGAATCTCTATTTTGTCTTTGCAAATAAAGGTGTCGACATACGTCATATGGCTGACACAGTATTTGTCGGTACCCACCTAAAATAGATAGACACAAAGGTACGTAATACTTTGGCATAGATTTGTCATCCAAGCGCAGGCGTTAGGTTAATCGCAAAATAATGCAAGGAAAAGTCATGAACTCACGATCGCAACGGTTTGCAAAGCTGGGATGTGTGTCCGGGATTATCCTGGGAGTGCTCGCAATAGTTGGTTGCACACCAAGCGCCACAGACACACCGGGCTGGAAAATACCCCCAAATCCTGAAATTGTTAATTTTCAACGAGCAGATGCTGAGGTCGTCACGCAAACTTTAGTGGCACCACCCTTTCTCCCGGAACACGAACAAGTGGCGGACGGGCCACCGAGACTCGTCAAGATCCGCATGGATATCGTGGAACGCGAAGTGGAGATTGCACCTGATGTATTTGTATGGCAAATGGCCTTCAATAACTCAGTACCAGGCCCGGTACCTGTAGTCCATCAATATGACTGGGTGGAACTTACTCTGCACAACGGTGCCGGCGACGAGGCGAGCTTTACCCTCAACGATGGTTCCAATCCGAACTTTCGGGAACACAATATAGATTTCCACGCCTCTACCGGTGCCCTGGGTGGCGGCGGTCTCACTAGGATCCAACCGGGAGAGGAGGTGGTACTGACCTGGCGGGCTGTGAAAGCCGGGTTATTCGTTTATCACTGTGCACCCCCAGGTGTAGTTCCCTATCATGTAGTAACCGGCGGCAACGGAGCCATACTTGTGCTGCCCCGCGAAGGACTGCGAGATGGCTATGGTGATCCGATTCGCTATGACCGGGCCTTCCACTTTGGTGAACAGGATTACTACGTACCGAAAAATGATGATGGCAGCTGGAAGCGTTCAAGCAATTTTGCTACCCAGATGGGCGACATGCTAAGAGTCATGGACGGCCTCGTTCCAACCCATGTGGTCTTCAATGGACAAACCGGCGCTCTTACCGAGGATATTCGCCTGGAGGCACAAGTTGGCGAGACCATACTGATGCTTCATTCCCAGGCAAACTATCCATCATGGCCGCACTTGATCGGTGGACATGGTGACTGGGTATGGCCATACGGGAAATTCAACAACCTACCTGATGAAGGCCTCGAGACATGGGATGTTGTTCCGGGTGGCACGGCTGCTGCAGTGTACACGTTTGAACAAGAGGGCACGTATGCTTACCTGAATCACAACCTCATCATGGCGTTCGTTAAGGATGCCAAGGCATTCATCCATGTTGAAGGTGGGTGGGACAATGAGCTGATGGAACAGAGCTCAACACCAACAGCGATAGAGTAGCGCCCCCTCGGAACGCCAAAGACAAGAAAGAATTGACGAACTCTCTGCTTTGCTCAAGTTTCAAATCACTTGGTATTTCATCGACAATGCGGTGATCAGCGCCACAACCTTCCGTGGCTACCCGCAACAGCTCCTACAATGGTTACCACGCTCAGCGTTAGCATCACCCAACAGCAGGTTGATAAAGTAATGCATTAGTAAAATAATCGTTCCAGAAAATGCCTTGGCCTTAAAACTCCCAATCAGGTATTTTTCGAGATTAGATCCAGCGCTGCACTAGCAAATGAATTCACGAATGCTAATAGTAGCCCGACTCTGATTTACCACAGGCACCATAACCATGCTGGATAATACCAAGTTGACAGAAGTAATTGCCCAGTGCCATCAAGAACTTGATGAACTATTTCTCCTGCACCAGGAAGCTATCCTTCTGGAAAAATTCGATGCAGCCACACAATTATTGAGTTGCTTTAAGGAGCTACACGAGTTTCACAGGGGCTTTGAAGAAAAGCAGTTAATTCCTAAATTTGATGGGCTTGTCAATCAGAGACGTTGGCCAGCAACACTCTATAAAAATGAGCATATCAAGATTCAGGAGCTGCTGGAAAAGACCGAAAAAAACTTGTTATCGCTTAGTAAAAGCCAATTATCAAACCAGGATTTAAGAAGAGAGATTATTGTTTTGCTTGATATGGAGAAAACCTTTAAAGGCCTGTGCGAACATCATCAGGAAAGAGAAGAAAAAGGAATGCTTCCAGAGCTTGACGAGCAAACTGATGAAAAATGGCGTATAAGAATTATCAAACCATTCCTAAAAGAATGGAATTGCGGCATGAAGCGCACCACAGAAATTGTTAATGGAATTGATTTCCTATAATCCTACAAACAGATGAATGAGCCGTTAGATAGATCAATTCTGTGTAGTTTTAGGGCACTACCGAGGGTTTCGAGACAAGCAGGATGATATTTCCCTGTATAAAAGCGTGGATATCAATTGAGATAGCGTTTATTGTTCCTATACTCCAGCTATCAGATTTAGCCCGGACGAGGTAGTCTGTGAAGCAAACAGCACTTGACCAGGTAGTGAGGTGCGTACCTGCGGCACTAGATTGGCCTTCGGCCAGCCGCTTACCGAGGCTTTAGTTTATTAATGGTGATTTAAAAAATGTCCTTTAAGAAAATTTTTGTTATTACTCAAGTTGTCTGCTATTTGCCAATGTTGATAGCCGTTTTTTATCTGCAGAGTACTGGAGTCGTAGAAGAGAGTGGTCTATGGGCTACGGCTATCACCACCCTCGCTTTC
>CAJWJL010000065.1:0-10990 GCA_913042135.1 uncultured Chloroflexota bacterium
ATGGGTGCTGCAATGACTTTCCGGTCACAGTTGAATGAAGCGCTGGATGATGACGTAAGGGTGTCTGTAAACGATATGGTCTTGAAAGCAGTTACTACGTCGTTGGTGAAGTATCCCAAATGGAACTCCTCATTCGATGGCGATAAGCTTGTGGGGCATTCTGATATTAATCTCGGCGTTGCGATAGCTCTTGATGAAGGCCTTATCGTACCTGCGGTGATGGGCATTCAAAGGATGTCTTTAGTTGAGATTTCCCAGGCGGTTCGTGATTTGGGCAGGCGTGCACGAGGTGAAGGTGGCACGCTTACACAGGATGAACTGACAAAAGGGACATTCGGGACATCAAATCTTGGAATGTTTGGGACCGATACGTTCGCAGCAATCATTGTTCCTCCAAATGCTGGAATAATTGCTGTTGGTGCTGTGAAAGAGAAGCCGATTGTTAGTAATGGCAACGTTGTGGTTGGGCAAACGATGAATGCTACTATTTCTGCTGATCACCGCGTGGGTGATGGGGCAGAGGCTGCTATTTTCCTCAGTGAATTTCAGAAAACTCTTGAAAATCCTGTTCGCCTAATGCTGTGAGTTCCAGATAACTTTAGTGTCGAGTTAATTCCCGTCCAGGTGAGTGCTTTTTGTAAACAAAACCGAACTCCTCGTAGGATTGCGGGGCAGTCTACAGGCTGATAAACGATGTACGTACGTGAAATATTTACTAGACATGAGCGAGCAATACTCAGTCGATTTTTTACGAACATCGATGAACCGGTTTTTGCCCTTATCAACCTTCCTGAGGTTGTAAAAGGGGCTTTATTTGCTCGTTATAGTCGATCGCACAAATCGTTACGTCGTTTGTTTTTGGATGAATTCTACGATCAAACTGACATAGCGTCTGAAGAACAAAATGATTCAACTGTTAGTAATGATGTGGTGTCAGTTGACCGGGCGCAGGGACTATTTGACCGCGTTTTTTCGGAGTATGGCGATGATTCTGTAGCTCAATTGGGCGGAGCCCATATTGCATGCGAACAGGCCTCTAATATTCTCACTAAGGTTTTGGAATGGGGCCGATTGGCTGCGTATTTGGAGCAATCAACTCGTTACATCTTTTACGATCAGAAGTATGGCGATAATTATCGGTATATCGTTCCGCCGGAGATCGAAAGCGGAAAGATCGCCTTACATTACAAAGACACTGTCGATTGGTTATTCGACGAGTATTCGCAACTAGTTCACACCTGTGTGACTTTTTATGAAAATCAGTATCCCAGGCAATCTGGTGATTCTAAATTCATCTACAACGCATCAATTAGAGCTAAAGCTTGTGATGTCGCACGTGGTCTTTTACCAGCATCGACCTACTCAAATGTCGGGATATTTGCTACTGGACAAGCTTATGAACATTTACTTATAAGAATGAATAGCCACCCCTTAGAAGAGGTGCGTGAATATGCTCAAAAAATACTTGTGGAGCTGCGAAAAGTAATCCCTTCTTTTATGAAACGTGTGGATTTGCCCAATCGCGGTGGTGTCTGGTCACGCTACTTGAAAGAAAATCGTGATGCAGTCGAGAGGATTGCATCGAGTATTGATGCGGATCCGGATCCTACCCCCGAAGTATCTTTGGTTGAATGGGATTCAGATGCAGAAAAAAAGATTGTCGCGGCTGCCTTGTACGCGCACACACAACTCTCTGACGTTCAACTTCAAAGCGTTGTCGATTGTATGAGTGATTCTGAAAAAACTGAAGTGATTAAATCGTACGTCGGCCAACGTAAAAATAGGCGTCATAAGCCAGGTCGCGGTATGGAGCGATCCTTTTATAGATTTGATGTGTTGTCTGACTTTGGCAGTTTTCGAGATCTACAGCGTCACCGTATGTTGACCATTGACTGGCAACGGCTAGGTGTAAAGCATGGGTATTTAACCCCACCAGCCATTCGTGAGGTTGGCTGGTCACAAAGATGGAATGACGCTATGGGGCGTATGTCAGTTTTTTATACTCAGGTATTGAATGATCATGGTCCTGAAGTTGCACAATATGTAGTGCCGTTTGCATTCAAAATTCGATATTCGATGCAGTTCAATGTTCGTGAGGCATTTCATATTCTAGAACTGCGCACTGCTCAGCAGGGTCATCCAGATTATCGGAGGGTGTGTCAACGGATGCACACTCTTATTCGTGACAAAGCAGGTCATAAGGCTTTGGCTGACGCAATGTCTTACGTCGATCACGGATCATATAGTTTGGAACGGCTTGAGTCAGAACGTAAAGCGGAGAACCGTCGCTCGGTTTCAACCGACTAACTGTTATCAGTCATTGGATTGGGTTGTTTCTTGGTCATGATCCATGCTGGGATGAGAGCTAGGAAGCATACGACTGCACCGTACTGGTAAAACCTCGTGAATACTTTCATACCGGCTTCGCTAGTGCTGTCGACTATGTGTTGCTGTACATCCGGATCGATTGAGAAAGCGGGTATGTCTGTAACCAGTTCATGAAATTGTGCCGTCCCCAGTGTAGTCATTACGGCTAAGCCAACTATCATTCCTATCATTCGTGAGGCACTGAGCAAGGCAGATGCAATCCCGCGTTGGCCACGAGCAACTTTCCTGAGGGCGGTTTCCGTAATTGGTGAAATAACCAGCCCCAGCCCTAGACCTGTAGTCACTAGGTGGATGGTCATTAAGGGATCAGTGATGTTTATAGTCCACTGAGACATCAGTAAGAAGCCTATGCCGGTAATGCTCGTCCCTATTATTACCGGGGTTCGTTCTCCTACGCGTTGTGTGATGTAACCTCCAATCAAAGCCCCAATACCTATAGCTACTGTCATTCTTAGGAGCTGTAGTCCGCCTTCTAACGGAGACTTTTCCAATACAGTGGCCGCCAATAATGGCACTGTGACCATGCCGATGATTAACGCAGCTCCGATGAAAAAATGAGTCACGTTCGCAAGGTTAAATGATAGGAGTTTGAACAGGTTTTGAGGAAACAATGCCTCGCGTGAACGATTATTGATGAAGAGGAGAAGTAACACTAGTCCAATAGTAAGCGTCAGTGAGATGGCCATGAGCGTATCCGGATGGCCTATTCGCACAAGGCCAACGGTCAACAGTGTGAGGGCAGCTGAAAAAATAAGTCCCGTCCGTACATCTATGTGTACATTGGTCCGTTTGCCTGGTGGATTTTTCATAATCCAGACCGATGCAGCTAGCGTCAAAGGAATATTTAGCCAGAAAGCCCATTCCCATGAAAGCCATGTTCCTATTCCTCCTCCCCATATGGGGCCGAAAACTGCTCCTGCTTCAGCACTTGCACCTACCAAACCATACGCGATAACTCGGTGTTTATCGTCTACTAGTTCGCCTGCGGCTGCGATGGTTATGGGAATCACGGCCCCGCCACCGATTGCCTGAAATATACGTGTTCCGATAAGCCAGTTGTATTCGGGATCTCCACCGTAAAGCCACCCTGGGATTTCAGGGGAAACTGCCACCAAAATAGACCCAATTGAGAAAATTGTCATTGCAAGTAGGAACGCTCGTCGATAGCCGGCACGGTCAGATATGCGCCCCATCAGAGGCATTGCCGCGGTGTAACCGATCAAATAACCCGTGATAGACCAACTTGCGCGATCGAGTTCACTTACTGCTACTCGTAGATCTGTCATCATTTCTGGTAAAAGGGTTACAACTACGGTCTGGTCATCTGCAGCAATGAAGACTCCAAAACACAAGGGCAGCATGAGTTTGTACGGGGATATGAATTGACCTATTCGGCGGAGCATCGTTTAAATCGGTGGTTGAAGCAACGTTTTTGCATTGAAATTGGATAGTGTTATTACTCGAATAGTGTTTGATTCATCTCCAGGTTGCGTAATTCCAGTTATAACAATTTTTTTTAGGAGATAACTTTCGGCATCTAGGGTCAGGCTTATCTTTGGTGTAGCTTCTCTCTGAACCTCTCCAACGAGCGCAGCAAGGGTGGTCGCAGGGATCTGTCCCACAATGACCAATTCACCGCTCATCTGTTCGCTTTCTGCATATCTTGCGTTTTGGGTTTCCCCAAGAATATCTGCTACCAACTTTATCGGGTCGAGAAATGAAAAAGGACTATCCTCAGGGGCAATCTGAGACCACGTGCCGGTAAGTGGATTTGTCATCCACGTTTTATCGTCAATGACAATGGCTTCAATGCGTACAAAAGCGCGTCCTATTCTTGCTTCAGCAATAAGATCAAAACCGTTTGACGTAACAATCCCACCGGCTTTTGTCATTTCGAGTGAACCTGCGAGAGTCGTGAATCCTTCACGGTGAGTTAATTCGAACTCGAAATTGTTAAGTTCTTGCATCGCCTTGTGCGAGGAATCTACGGCATTGGCTGGCGTTATGCGAGAGACGGTCGGTTCCTCAACAGCCGTATGATTTGAGCAACTGAGCGCAATGAGAAAAAATAGCGCTGCGGCTGTTACAGGTATGTGATGTAAATGAAGAGTCATCTTGTGGGCATTCGCAACCTAACCAAGGTTGTTGATTGTTAGTTAATCAAATTGGTCTTGGATAATAAGTTTTTAATCGAACTTAAGGGTCGCTACAGTCCCGCATAAAACCGCAGTTGTCGCATCTCAGCTTGCAATGGAGGTCGACCAGTTGAGATTCGCAACGATCACAGATCCAAACCTTAGTTTCTGTGTTTTCATTCATGTGGGTTCAAATATTACGATCTGGCTTTTTACTTCGGTCAGAGTTGTTTCATTCATATTAAGAATTCCCAGTGGTTATCTGGGTATTGTTGACGAGAGGAAACTGTGATCAATGGATCAGATCAAAGGTCGATTTCGTGCGACCAGACGAGAGAGTTATTGTTCACGAGTTGCCTCAAGGGAAATTATCAAGCCATTTAGGTGCCGATGAAATGAGGCTACGGTGCGAAAACTTATCAGGCCGCGCCGCATGGTTAGATCTGACTTATCGTTACTATCTGTCGATATTAAGCCGGCGAATTCTTCGATTGCCAGGCTTTGCTAACTCTCTGGATTTTCTTTTCCCTGAGTCGTTAATGTCTTTAACTTACGCAGCGCGCTTTCTGCCTGCTCTGTATTCGCTCCGGCGGGAGCGCGTTCGAGGAACTGAGTCAGGGAGTCAACGGCGTCACCAAAATTGCCTACCTTGGTCTGTAAGTGTGCCAGTTCACTTAAGTTGCCTAAGTTTGTAGGGTCCAGAAGTTGAATTCGTTCCGAAGCCGAAAGGGCGAGTTTGTATCGTTTGTGCTTTTCGTATGCGACTTTGAGATTGCTAATGAGCCTACGGAGTATGGTTCTCTTGTTTGTGGGATGCAGGAATTTGCGCTCCAGATCATCGAAGTCAGCGCCATCCACTCTTTCTTTCCCGAGCATGCTGGAGATGCATTCCTTTCTAGAGAGTAGGCCACCGCGATAGAAAGGGTCAACATAAAGTCTTTCGTCCCCCTCGCCGATCGCCACAATGAAGTGTTTGCGAAGTGATATTCCGTCTACCAATACTCCAGCGGTTCTCGCGACTTCTATGTACAGTATCGAGAGAGCTACAGGGCTTCCTGTTTTTCGGTCAATCACTTGGTTTATGTGATTGTTATTTGGATCGAAATAATCCGTTGTATTGCCCTTGAAGCCCGCTTCTCTGAAGACAACGTCGTGCATGACATCAACGAAATCGTAGGTTGAGTGGTGAGTGGTGAGACGAGATTTTACTCGTACACCTAACTTAGCTATAAGACCCTGATATGCCACGACGTCGAGAGCAGGAAACTCAGCTGCCGCAGCGTTCAGGCTAGCTGACGAGAGGTTAATCTCCCAATCTGGGCAGCTGACGGTGCGGGCGAAATTCTCTTTAGGATTTGACGGGGTGGTTCCCAAAATGGATGAATTTTTCCTGTGTCTATGACAAGCCTTTTCAAATCGAATTAGCCGCATTTTAGCTGTGACCCGGTCAAGCTGCAAACATTGTAGGCTGCTAATTGCTAGATCATTTGACATGATGCTCTGAGGTTGCAAAACTTGTGCGCAGGTGAAGTTCCGAAACTTTGCTAGTGTTGTTAGCAACGCACAGGGGTGCTCGGGTAGCCGGGCTGAGATGGTAAACAATGAAACTTTGCCAACCCTTGAACCTGATCTGGGTAATGCCAGCGTAGGAAAACGGCCTGATGCCATATCCAAGCGTGTATTACTCAGCGTTATAAATAGACCTGAATAATTGCGTTATAAGAATGAGTTCCTATTCTGAGAAATTCGTGTTGGGAAATGGCCGTGTCTACTGTTGATAAGGACGCGTTGTTAACCGTTTCTGGAGTTAGATTTGATTACGAGGGCATTCCGGTTCTCGACAATGTTGATCTGTCGGTAAATCGAGGAGAATTTGTGGCGCTTGTTGGGCCTTCAGGTTGCGGTAAAAGTACACTTTTAAATCTGATTTCCGGGCTCTTATCTCCCAGTAAAGGAACTGTAAGTGCTAACGGTATATTTGATTCTTCGGGGCGACTAGGCAATGTTTCGTACATGCAGCAGCGAGACCTTCTGCTGCCGTGGCGGACGATCGCTGAGAATTGCCAGCTTGGGATGGAACTACGGAGCATTTCCGGTGATGTATCAAAGGTACGAGTGCAGGAACTGGCAAAATCATTTGGTCTATCTGACGTACTCAACTATATGCCTTGGCAATTATCTGGTGGAATGCGTCAACGAGCCGCATTGATGCGGACCATTTTGCTTGATAATCACGTGTTGCTTCTTGATGAGCCTTTCGGAGCTCTCGATGCAATAACCCGTAACGCGTTACAGAAATGGTTGCTCAGTGTTTTAGTTCGCAATGATAAGGCAGTGCTGTTGGTTACTCATGATGTAGAGGAAGCGATATTGCTCGCAGACCGAGTAATGATCATGGCAAGTGAGCCCGGTCGCATAATCGCTGAAGTAGATGTCAAGTTGACTGACTCCAGCATCGAGTCTTCATTCACTTCACCGGCGTTCGTTGAATTAAGGAAAGACATTCTGGCTTTACTGGAGAGACAAGAGGTGTCTTTGTGATCGCTTATTTAGTAGCCATCTGGCAAGCTGCTAAGAATTGGTCTCCAGCGATTTTGACTGCTTTTGCGCTGATTTTGATGTGGGAGTTTGTTGTTTGGTTTCTTGATATTGAAAGATGGTTGCTTCCTCCACCAACAATTATTTTTCAAGAATTAATTGACTCCATAGGGCTTTTGGCCCGACACGCTGGCATCACGCTGGTGGAGATAATTATGGGATTCGCCGTGTCGCTGATGATAGGAGTTGCTCTTGCATCAGGAATTGTGTGGTCTCGTACTATGGAACGGTCGGTCTATCCAATTATCATCGCGTCTCAGACGATACCCATATTTACTTTGGCACCTCTTCTTATCATCTGGGTTGGCACGGATATTTTTTCAAAAGTTATAGTGGTAGTACTCTTCACGTTTTTCCCTTTAGTGGTTAGCCTTGTCACGGGCTTACGCTCAGTTGATTCAGAGTCTGTTGATATGTTCCGGACGCTTGGCGCAACCAATGCACAAATATTTAGAAAGCTAATGATTCCGACTGCCTTACCAAATTTTTTTGCGGGGATGAAAGTAGCAGCAGTGGTATCGGTGATTGGTGCTGTCATTGGTGAATGGGTTGGAGCCAGTGCTGGTTTGGGTTGGCTCATGAAGTTGTCTGGTCCGCAATTTCAAACAGCGAGAGTCTTTGCCGCAATAGTGGTTTTGTCTGTGGTGGCGATCACGTTATTTTCCGTAATTGTTGCAATAGAAAAATGGTCCTTACGTAAATACCCATCGATTTTGAATCAAGCTAAGAATTTAGGGGACTCATGAAAAAGTTATTTTTGTATCTTGTACTTGCGATGATGGTCGTACTTGTAGGTTGTAGGAATAATGAGGCAGAGTCCCAAAAGCTAGTACTTACATTGGATTGGTTTCAAAATGCGAATCATGCAGGGATCTATGAGGCGGTGGATAAAGGGTTCTTCGAAGACGAAGGGCTGGACGTTACTGTAGAACCGCCAGCTGATCCCACGGCTATTCTTAGCTTGGTTGCAAGTGGGGATAGCGACTTCGGAATGTTTTATCAGCCGGATTTGATGCAGGCTCGTAATGCGGGTGTGCCAGTTATTGCCGTGGCAGGCGTTGTTCAGCGCCCTTTAAATTCAATGATGTCTCTGCAATCCTCGGGGATTGATCGACCTGGCAAGTTGTCTGGAAAGAAGGTCGGATATCCTGGAATTCCATGGAATGAAGCGATGCTAACCACCATGCTTGAAGCGGATGGGTTATCTCGAGATGACGTGGAGTTGGTGGATGTAGGATTTGCCCTATCACAGGCTTTGCTTGCCGGTACGGTAGATGCTGTCGTGGGCGCGTACTGGACTCACGAATTGATCGTGATGGAAAACGAAGGGCACGATGCCAATGTAATGCTTCCAGATGAATGGGGAGTTCCTACGTATTATGAGTTGGTCTTAGTTGCCTCCGAAAAGACAGTTAGAGACCGACCTGAAATTGTTAAGAAGTTCGTAAAAGCATTTAGCAAAGGTTATGAACGAGCATTATCAGATCCTCAAGGATCTATCGACACTTTGCTCAAGATGAACCCGGATGCAGAAATTGATGAAGCAGTAGATCGGGCTGGCGTCGTGCTTATTGTTCCATTATGGCAAGCAGAAAACCAGCCATTTGGTTCTTTGGTGCCTGAGCGATGGACTTCGTTCTCTGACTGGATGAAATCAAAAGGTTTGATCGATCAATCAGTAGATCCTTCTTCAGCATATGACACGAGCTTTACTGGGCATTAATTCGTATCTTGCATCGTTGGTAAAGGATCAATGGTGATTAGAAGCGAAGTTGTGGGTACGCAAGATGTCCGTTATGACCTGTTTCATCGACTTTATAAACTTCTCCCCCGGCAAAGGTCACAAATAACGTGTTAAGTGATGTTCCTCCATACGTGCAGTTTGTGGGGCTATCTACTGGAGTTCTGTGGGTTTGGATGACCCGTCCTGATGGTTCGAACTCATAGATCATCGAACCTGGGCCAATAGAAGAGGATCCGGCAGTTGCGATAATGATGCCTGAGGAAGTCAGGGTCATCCCGTCGATACCGCGACCTCGACCGAAGTCGTGAAGAACTTGATAGTCACTTAGAGTTCCATCGGAGTTGACAGGATAAGCAAGCAATTGGCGTGGCTCAGATGGTTCGAAAGGAGCATCCGCTACAAATAATGTTTTCTGGTCTATTGAAAAAAGAACCCCATTTGGCTTATGGGTGTCGAATGTAACTCTGTGGGTGTTCCAGTTACCGCCAAATGTATGTTCCGCCATGTAGACGGATTCTTCATTTATATTATTAGGACTGTTTGAGTAGTTAGGGTCCGAAAAGTAGACGCGTCCGTGTTGGTCGATTGCTAGATCATTCGGCCAGTTCATGGTTTCACCCGCAAATCCACTACTGACAACGTCTGGATCGATGTCGGGATTTTCGGTGTCTACTGTTGTAACTCTATGAGCTCCACCTTCACAAACAAATAAGTGGCCTTGTCTATCGAAAACCATTCCATTTGCTTCGCCAGTGTTCATCCTCCATATTGCGGTTTCGTCGTTTTTTGGGTTCCATCTGAAGGTGGTGCTTTTAGCAACTTCGTTGTAGAGCAATCCAGAGCCATCCCATACTGGGCCTTCGGTCAATGTGTCGTGTTTTGCGATTTGGGTCCATTTCCAAGTAGGCATTTGTCAAACTTTTCCCTTGATGTCGTTATGTCCTGTAGTCGATGGGTTAATTGGGCCACAATAAATGGCCTGTCATTCCTGTGTCATGAGCGACTAGTAGATGTCCTTCAATCGAAGTTACGTATAGATCTTCACCTGCGAAAGTGCAGTTTGTTGGCCTGAGCGCAGGGGTGGGGTGGGTTTGAATGATTCGACCTTTGGGATCAAAGATAGTGATCATACCGCCAGGTCCTGAGATCTCCCATCCAGTGCAAGCGATAATATGGCCCTCACTTGACAGGGTCATGCCATCTATACCTCGATGAGGGCCAAAGTCATGTAAAACCTCGTATGTCCCTAATGAGCCGTCATCTTTAACTGGGTAGGCGCGCAGCTCACGTTTTTCGTTGGCTCGGTAGTCACTTTGAGCGACGTATAGAGTTTTGTAGTCTTCAGAAAATAACAGTCCATTGGGCATAGTTGTGTCGAAAGTACGTCGAATCGCCTTATATGAGCCATTCTCTTGGGGCTCTGCTGAAATTATCGATGAATGATCTATTCCTACGTTTGGCTCGACGTCGCCAACACGGTCAGAAAAATAGATTGCTCCTGATGGAGTTATGGCAAGATCATTTGGACTGTTGATTCGACGTCCGTCCAATCGATCAACAATTGTTGTCATGTCTCCGTTCGGGTCGAATCTAGCAATCTTCCGGCCATTACCTGCGCATCCAAACAGATTTCCTTTTGCGTCGAAATTTAACCCGTTTGTACCTTGTGTATTATCACGCCAAACAGCGACGTTTCTGGTCTTGGGGTCGTAACTCAATATTCGATTCATAGCGATATTTGAGTACAACATTTTTTCACCGTCCCATGCATTACCTTCGGTAATAGAGCCGATGACTGGTGCAGCATTTTCGAAATTCCAGTTCATTTTCTCGATCCTTGAATTTTGGATTGTCAGTCACAACCAAGCTGATCAGCAAGATCGTGAAAATCTTTGGCAAAAAAGGCGAAGTCCGGTTCGGGTTCCAGGTCGGGCTTTTTGGAATTTCCGAATTCGTTTGGCCGTGTTACTAGTGCAGCGTGTAGTCCTGCGTTGATTGCACCACGCAGATCACCATTATGAGCTGCTACTAGCATCACCTCTTCTGGTTCCAGCCCCAGTAATTGCGCCGTACGCTGGTATGCCCATGGGTGTGTTTTATATTTACCTGCCAATTCGGCCGAGAG
>CAJWJL010000066.1:0-10968 GCA_913042135.1 uncultured Chloroflexota bacterium
GTATCAGCGGCCTCGGCAAGTTCATCCCTATTAGGGTATTCACGCCATGGTCCCGGAAACGGATCGAATTTTAGAGCATTGAACCCGCGTTGTTCTACAAGTTCTGCAGCTTCTTGGGCTTTATCGTCTGGTGAACCTTGTCCCCAGCCATTTGCATACACACGTATGTGTGGCCTGACCGGTCCGCCTATGAGATTGTATATCGGCTGTTCGACAGTTTTGCCAACAATGTCCCACATTGCTATTTCTATCCCACTCAAAGCGCAATGCAGATCCATTGCCGATCGTTTGGTGGCGAAATCTTCATGCGCAATGTGCATGAAATGACGTATATGGAACGGGTCACGATCGATCAGGTATCTGGACAGCTGATCGATGTGAGCTTCGATTTGAATATCGCGGTCTGCTTGGGCATAAGCCTCACCCCATCCTGAAATACCAGCATCGGTAGTGAGCTTGATGTAGATAAAATTTTTGCCTGTTCCTGGATTCCACTTTATAACTTCAATATCGGTGATTTTCAATGCTTTGCTCCGGGATCATAAATCATCTGTTGGGATAACTTGTTGTTCGGCATCATATACCGAGAGTTGCGATTATTACGAATGAGTTGAGATTAAACGATTGAGGTGGCCCAAACTAAACGAACTTAACCAAGGCATCACCAATACCTTTTATATCAATTGAAACCTCATCGCCCGGTAGAACCCATTGAGTCTCTACCACACTTCCTAACATAACGATCTCCCCAGTTTTGAGATTTTTACCGCGGGTGGCTAGCGAGTTTGCGAGCCAAGCAAGGGCCTCAAATGGGTGTCCAAGAATATCGCCAGTTAAGCCTTTGCCCACCTGTTTTCCATTTATGGTCATATGCCCGACCGTTGAAAAAAGATCTGGTGTATCTTGGATACGCTTTGGTTGACTTAGCACAATCCCTGAAGCAAAAAAATCGTCTGCGATTAATGTTGGGGTGTCGACTGATTTATAGTCGGTCCATCGGTCATCTACAATTTCTATAGCTGCAAAAAGTGCTTTCACATTTGGTGCTACGGACTCTCGAGTAAATGGATTACCATCAGGGATAAGGTCAGATCCTATGAACGCTGCAATTTCACACTCTACCCCAGGGTGAGAAAAATTTTGATGTTGCGCACTGGTCGCGATGTAGTTGGTTGATGTGTTTAATATGCCACCTGAGCATGGGTTATCTATCTGCAAGAACTTTTGCATTACCTGCGTTGTGCATCCGATCTTGTATCCCACGCGTTTTCCGTAGCCCGCTTCATCAAGTAGCAGATGGACCTGCTCTTGCACTAAATACGCCTCTACCTCATCTGCAGGGCGGTGTTTATCTGGAAGTTGGTCGATTGGCTGGTTTCTTACCCGGGTAAGTGCCAGTATTCCTGCCGCCTGTTTTAGTTCTTCTTTGTTCATCAAATTTTGGCACTGTGATTGTTGTTGCTCAGGTCGCTATTCGCTAGTGCTGATCATGTTGTTATTAAATAACCACCACTCAAAACTATCAGTTAAGGCTAGCCAGCTAGCTTCGAGTATGTTGGTTGACGCTCCAACGGTATGCCAGACATTTTTATCATCTGCTGATTCGATTACAACTCTAACGGCTGCGCCGGTACCAACCCCTTCGTTTACAACTCTGACTTTGTAGTCGGTTAATCGGATAGCACTGAGTTCGGGATAGGCATCAGTCAATCCTTTTCTAAGTGCACCGTCTAGGGCTCCAACTGGTCCATCTCCTTCGGCAGCCGTGTGAATGATATTGGTTCCGACTCTCACCTTTACCGTTGCTTCAGAAAGCATGGGGTGTTCGGCACCGTCATTTCGCCATCCAGTACCAAACGATGAGCGTCGTTTATTTTCGACTATGACCATAAAGTCAACGAGTTCGAACGGAGCTTCGTAGTTGGGCAATGCCCGCCGAAGGACAAGATCGAATGACGCATTTGCCCCTTCATATGAGAACCCTTTCGATTCTTGATCTTTGACGTGTTGAACTATTTTGCGCGCATCGGCATCGTCGAGATCCTCATCGAATCCCATCTCTCGTATTCGATGAATAACGTTGCCGCGTCCTGATAATTCAGAAATTACTACACCGTTTTCATTACCGACAATAGATGGCTCTATATGTTGGTAGGCCTGTACTGATTTTTCAGTTGCCGCTGCGTGCAGTCCTCCTTTGTGTGAGAATGCACTCGATCCAACAAAAGGCTGGAATGGAAATGGTTGTCTGTTCACCCGCTCAGACACGAAGTTCGATACTTCTGTAAGTGTTTTCAACTGTTCATCTGATACGGCTTTTATGCCCATTTTCAAGTTTAGATTACCAATGATACTGACCATGTTGGCGTTGCCAGTACGCTCGCCATAGCCGTTAATACAGCCTTGTATTTGATAAGCCCCAGCCTCGACTGCTGCGATCGCAGATGCTACTGCAGTATCTGTGTCATTGTGTGAGTGGATACCTATTACGGGATCACCCTCCAAATCGTTTTTGATTTTGCTAACAATTTGGGCGACTTCATTTGGCAGCGTGCCTCCGTTGGTATCACAGAGGACGAGTCGTTCCGCTCCTGCATTCATTGCTACATTTAGTACCTGAGCTGCGTAGTCTGGATTCTGTTTGTAGCCGTCGAAGAAATGCTCAGCATCGAAAAACACTCGGCGGCCCTTTTTTTTCAGGTATCTAATAGAGTCCATGATCATCGATAAATTCTCTTCAAGTGAGGTTTCGAGAACATCCCGCACCTGGTATTCCGATGACTTTCCTACGAGCGTTATTACAGGAGCGTTTGTATCCAGTAATGCCTGCAAGGTTGGATCCTTTTCGACATCGCCATTAGCGCGTCTAGTATTGCCGAAAGCAGCGACTTGGGCATGTTGAAGATCCAGTGAATTTACCCGTTGGAAATATTCGTCATCTTTAGGATTTGCGCCGGCGTATCCGCCCTCAATTACATCGATGCCAAGCTGGTCAAGACGCTTAGTAATAGCAAGTTTGTCTTCTACAGATAGAGAAATCCCTTCCTGTTGGGTTCCGTCACGAAGTGTCGTGTCGTAAAGCTCAACTTTGTTAGTCATGTCGCGCTGCAACTCCTGTGTAATACGCTTTTTTTGGATACGCTTTTTTGGATTCTTTTTCTACTCATGGCATAAAAAAACCCATCCCGATAAGGGACGGGTCGAAGTGACTCGCGGTACCACCCTCGTTGCCAATCCACAAAGTCTCTAATCGACTAAAACTGGCCACTTATTAGTGCATATCAAATATGCCTTAGTGTTTGATAACGGAACACTAATCCGATCACGCCTACTGGTGAATTATCACTTTCGGGCAATGGTTAAGGAGTGATATTCAGCCAAATCTTAGGTGCCCTATTTCACCGTTGCGGGCTCTCTACGACCTCAGTGTCTGACTTACTTGCTTCCTTTTAGCTGGGGGTAAACCCAACAACACCTTAAGTATCAATCCTATCACTAGCGACACCTAAACATCGAATTTCTAGTAGTAACGGAAGTCGCCCATTTGAATCCTTCGGAAGTTAGCGAGATACACAGATCATGCCTAGAATGTGAGTATTAGCCATTTGCCTCTTCGATTTTTCGATCGTTGATTTCCTTGGAGTGTTCATTGGGCGAATTCGAACGTAACGATTTGGGTCTTGTTGATTATTTGCACTGCGAATCGATAGGAGAACCTGGCCAGAGGACCTTTAATATCACAGCCCGGAGTGATCGGGGTGAAGCTGTTATTTGGATGGAAAAAGAGCAGCTTTTTCAGGTGGGAATTTCATTGAAGCAGTTTTTGGCGACCCGCCAGACTCCTTCCAATCCGTCTATGTTCGATGTTCCTGATATCGATTCTCGGGTTCCGTTACACGTGGAGTTTAAGACTGATGAAATGTCACTCCGACATGATGCTGAATCAGATGTTTTTACGATCGTTGCTACCGATGAAACTAGAGTAAAGATCACCTTTAGCTTCAAGCGATCTCAGGCTGAAGAAATTTCTAAAAGAACAATAAATGTCGTGGCTGCAGGTAGAAAGCCATGTCCATTGTGTACGGCACCATTAGACCCTCGTATAGGTCATTTCTGTGTCAAGGTTAATGGATACAATCCCACCGAAAATCCAATTACCGAAGAACCCCGTGAAAAATAAGTACGGAAGTGAATCCATACCCTGCGGGGACGACGAGCGGATTGTGCTTGAAAAACTTTCTCAGTGGACTATTTCGGGGATTGGGTTGCATCCTGGTGGGTCTAATTACGTTTTCGTTGTTCGCTTAACTGATCCTGAAGGAGCCCAAGAACTTCAATCACCTCCAATTGAAGATGAGGGATCATCGATTTATGCGATATATAAACCACAAGCTGGAGAACGTCCGTTAAGGGATTTTGCCAGGGGCACTTTACACCTACGAGAGAAGGCGGCGTATCTAGTTTCACGTGAGTTAGGGTGGCCCAGAATTCCACCAACGGTTATCCGTGCGGGACCGCATGGCGAAGGAAGCGTTCAGCTGTTCGTAGATGCCGAGAAGTCTCGGGCAAACCCTGAAAATTACTTTTCATTGCGGGAAAAGCGATTACAGGATTTTGGGGATATAGCAATGTTTGACACCCTCGTCCACAATGCTGACCGCAAAGGCGGTTCATGCATCCTTTCACCTGAGGGACCCCTGTGGGCTATTGATCATGGATTAACGTTCAACTATACAGCTCGTCGGCGCACGGTCATGTTCGAATTCAATGGATCAGAATATCCGCAGCAGTTACTTCAAGATATTGAATCATTAATCGCTGCCCTGGAGATCAGGTCAGGTCTTTATATGGAGTTAGCCGAATTATTGACTCCGATGGAAATACGTGGCTTATTGGATCGAGGGAAAGAAATGCTTCACAATGCTCGTTATCCGGATTTAGATCCTGAGATCAATGTTCCCTGGCCGATGATTTAGCGTTTATAAAATATTTATGGTCCTATCTCTTTCCAAGCAAGATGCCAAACGTTTAGCTATTCGTGCCCAAGGACTCGATCATAATCGCATGGCGACATATAACTCCAACCATGCACGGAAGTTACAGAAGGTAGTGACCTCAGAAGATCTACGTCGTTCAATCCTTGCAATGGGATTACTTCAGATCGATGCTGTCAATGTGTGTGTACGTTCCCACTACATGCCACTTTTTTCTAGGCTAGGGATTTACCAACGAGAACTTTTGGATCAACTTGCTTATAAGAAGAAAGCAATTTTCGAAACTTGGGCTCATGCAGCTTGTTTCGTACCGGTCGAGCGTCATTTGCTTTTTCGTCAGAGAATGGCCCAACAGAAGTCGAAACCGCTGGTGGAAAAACTGAAAAAAATCCGCCCTGGCTACTTGGAAGATGTTTTAGCACAGGTTGCAAGTCGGGGACAGTTGAGCGCATCAGAGTTGGAGGGATCTGGTAAACGCAGGGGCTCATGGTGGGGTTATCAAGACGGCAAAATAGCGGCCGAATGGCATTTTTCACGTGGAGATTTATCGATAGGTGAAAGGCGGAATTTTACTCGTTACTATGATTTAACCGAACGAGTAATACCATCTGAACACTTAGACGCTGCGACTCCTTCTGTAACAGATTCGAACCGTGAGATGATGCGGCTGGCGGTTAAAGCTCATGGCATTGGCTCCGTAAGGGATTTTGGGAATTACTATCATCTGAAAGACGATAGTGCCTTAGCAGGACTTAACGAGCTGGTGGAGGAAGGCAGTATTCAGCGTGCCAGAATTGAGGGATGGCCAAATGGGATTGAGGCATTTGCGACGAAAGAAGATATCTCTTTAGATCAGACTGATGCACGGGCGCTGCTGACCCCATTTGACCCCCTGGTATGGAATCGGGACCGGATAAAAAGGATTTTTGATTTTTATTATCGGATTGAAATTTACGTACCCGAGCGCAAACGACAATATGGTTACTATGTCTATCCGTTTCTACTTGGTGAAGATTTAGTCGCAAGAGTGGATCTTAAGGCGGATAGAAATAGAAATGTTCTTGTAGTAAAGAGTGCTTTTGCGGAAGAAGGGTACGATTACGACCACATAGCATTTAGTCTTGCTGACGAATTAATGATGATGGCACGGTGGCTCGGTTTGGAACGGGTCAGCACCGGCCGTAAGGGTAACCTGATGAAATCCCTTAGGGCGGCTCTCATAAGTTGAGTTTATTTTGGTCTGGCAGTTTATTTCTCCCAGATCTGGGCTGTTTTTGATAAGCACAACGAGAATAGTCTCTCGGATCATAGCCCGCATTCAGAACGATAATTTTCAATTGTTAAAAAGCATTTTAATTTTTGTAAATAAAGGCGGTTTTTTTGATCTTAGATTTGCAGCAACAAAATCGACTGTGCGAGGAGGCCCGCTCAGTATAAGGCCCTTCCATTTTCTCAGTCGCGTGTAGGTCTGGGAATCGGTCTTGTAATTCTCCATCCACCCGTCGAAATTGCTGAACTGTCCATCAGAGTTGAGGCGCATGACTTTACCTCCTGCTTCGCTGATCAATAATATTCCAGCTGCAAAATCCCAAGTGCGAGCGACGCCTGTAATAGCGTACTGCATTGATCCTTTTGCCACCATGAACTGTTCGTAGCATGCACTTCCTCCATCTCTGATTTCACCCCGATTTTCCATGAGCGACTTCTTGATATTAAAGGTTCTAGGTATCCATCTAGGGAACGATGCTAAAACGCCTGTGATTGGAACTCCGGATTCACTTGCTGGGTGAACATGTAATCTCGAATCGCCTATCCAAGTCCCGTGACCTTTTCTGGCGTGCATCAACTCAAACCCGTCATCATTTGGCCATGGGATCCATATGGCCGCTGCAACGGTTTCGCCTTTGTATAACGCAGCGATAGAGACGGCATAGATGTTGGATGAATTCACGTAATTTGTTGTGCCATCTATTGGGTCAACAATCCACAGCCATTCGCTAGCTTCTTGCTTTTCATCTGGCGGATCTTCTTCTCCCAATAGCATGTGCCCAGGGCACGTTTCAGCCATGATTTTTGCTATGAGGTTCTGGCTGGCTCTATCCACATCGGTCACTAGGTCTTTTCCTGTCCTATTTCCTTTGCTAGAAATCTCAAGAATTCCGCCGAATCGACTTATAACGTAGTTGCCAGCTTCCATCGCAGCTCGAACGATGCATTGTTCAACGCGCTTAAGTTCGGAATCTGAGATAGTTTTAGATTTGATTGAGGCTGATGATTTAGTCAATCTCTGTTGACCCTCGTTTCATGCACGTATGCAGTAGTGTATTTTGTGCTGGATCGTCATTTATTTGTCGGTTCGAGTGTGTTGATGCTCGGGTAAAATTCTACGTGCAAAAGTTAACGGTGGTGCGCGTATATCGCCAGTGGATAGCGAGAGGAAAATATTTTGAGAGCAACCACAACACGGAAGTTTCATAAAGACCGCGGCCTAGTAGCGCGTATGTACTTTACCCTGTTCATGCTCGGAGTCTTATACGCGATATTTACTTTGTTTCTTCTCGCAGCTGGAACTCCTTTGATGCTTGTCGCACCTATAGTCGGCATGATGGTTGTAGTTCAGTACTATATGTCCGACAGGTTGATCCTCATGTCAACAGGGGCTAAAGAGGTTTCATCTGAGCAGGCCCCTAAGTTACATCTCATGGTAAAAACTCTCGCGGATCGTTACGAGATGCCCATGCCCAAGGTCGCGATAATAGATACTGCTGTTCCTAACGCATTCGCAACGGGTCGAAACCCTAAAAACGCCTTGGTTGCGGTTACAGTTGGAATCCAGCAGCGATTAAATGAGCGTGAACTTCAAGCAGTGATCGGTCATGAACTTGCACACGTCGCCAATCGCGACATGAGAATTTTGGCAATTGCTAATTTCCTTGTCACGCTGACGAGTTTTCTTATGACGATGTTGTTTTGGAATATGTTGTTCGGCGGCATGGGCGGTCGTCGTAATAATGGTGGTGGGATGATGATGGTCTATCTGGTGACGATCCTAGTATATTTTGTTGGCCAATTATTAGTTCTTGCACTTACTAGATATCGAGAATTTGGGGCGGATCATACTGGTGCCGAGATTTCTGGAGACCCAGGAGCCTTGGCTGATGCTTTGGAGAAAATCAGTGGCACGGTTGCAGGTATTCCGGATCAAGATCTTAGAAAATTGCAAACAGCTAATGCTTTCCTGATCATTCCAGCGGCATTAAAGGGCCAAGGTTCGATGAATTTATTTTCAACCCACCCGCCACTAGAAGAGCGCGTGCGACGACTTCGCGAGCTTGAACAACGTATGCAATATGGAGTGCGATAGATATGGGCTGGTTTAGCCGTACTCGGGCCCCCAAGGATGACTGGTCTGCAATGTCTAGTGTTACGAGGGTAGAGGCAAAACTTCAGGAACTTGGTGAGATCACCCCAGCTCGACGCGCCGGCGTGATATATCGAGACAGTGGTGACATCTCTTTTCTAAGTAACATCGAAGCTGAGTTGAAAACGGTGTTGCATGTCGGTGAAAGTGCTACTAAGACATCTTTTAGCATCAAAGATGATGAACGGGGAATGAGATGGATCATATTGGAAGACGGGAACTTCGATGACCTTGTTTCTAGCGTGTATACGGTTGGCAATGCTATCGACTCCAATCAAGGTGGAGATAATCTTCTAGCTGCTGTCTTTGAGATGTATTTCACGGGCGAGGTAGATGATAGAACGTATCGTTCAGGGTTGCGGACATACTGGATATATAGGTACGACCGAAAGGCGTTTTACCCTTTTGTGCCGACGGGAGATAAAGAAGGGGACCGTGATCGACCGACTGAGGCCCGTCTGGGTTACGATCTGCGAAAGCACGGTCTTATTGTCGAGAGATCACTCACAGAGTGGATGGGTTTATGGGGGATCCCGTTTTAACCCGTATGTTTAATTTCTTATCGATTATGGCCGCTGAATCTTGACGTCCGATTTCTCTTCTGTTGCATTGATCGTTCGACCGGGGGAACCCGCTGAACAATTTGTTGGAGCCATTAATCATGGCGGCGGTGTGGCCGTCCAGGTTGGTGTAACAGACGCGTTTCCAGAGACTGCCGGAGGATTATTGATTGCTGGTGATGAGGCATATTCAGATGCTGATAATGTTCCGCAAGGTCTTTTAGATGCGATCGAAGGCAGTTATCCCGTGCTAGGTATCGGATGGGGGATGCATGCCTTGAACGTTGCGATGGGTGGACAGACTCCTGTGAAAATTTCGGGACACAGGGTCCCTGGAGAAGATCTTTGCAGTCATCCATTGTTCATGGCTCCCGGCGGAAAGGTTGGTTACACCATAGCGGGTTCAGGTTGGGTTACCGTTCCATCAGATCATAGCCATGGTCTTTTACCGGCTCAGGTTGCCGATGGATTACTCTCCTCGGTATATGCGGGAGACCAAGTGGTTGAGGCTATAGAAAAACCCGGCAGGGATTGGTTTATTGGTGTCCAATGGCCGGCGCATATGATCGATAGGACTCCTGCAGGATTCGATAGTCTTTTGCTTGCACTAGTTGAACGAAGCGAACGGCGAGTCTAATTTTCCAAGGATAGGGTATTCGGCCCTTACCCATGACCCAGCTCGCGCGTGCGCGGGGGAAAGCGTATTCTTACGTTAACTATTTTGTACTTGCATCTAGTTCAACGTTTATTTAAATTAAACTAACCAATTAGCCGGAGAAAATTATGGTCACTGGCGACCACAGTAGTAGCGATCTTGGAAGCATCAGGCCGATTGGAATCGAAGATGAGATGAAGGCGTCTTATCTGGATTACGCCATGAGTGTTATTGTGGCAAGGGCGCTTCCAGACGTTCGTGATGGCCTTAAGCCCGTGCAACGTCGAATTCTTTATGCGATGCATGACCAAGGCATGCGTCCAACATCCTCGTACAAGAAAAGCGCACGTTTGGTAGGAGAAGTGCTTGGAAAATACCATCCTCATGGTGATCAGTCAGTTTATGACGCACAAGTTAGGATGGCCCAGCCATTCTCTTTGCGCTATCCGCTTGTGGACGGTCAAGGTAATTACGGTTCGGTAGATGGAGATCCGCCTGCTGCGATGCGATATACAGAATGTCGCCTGTCGTCCATAACCGAAATGATGCTTGGAGACATTGACCGGGATACTGTTGACTGGGGTGAAAATTTTGACCAGTCGTTGAAAGAACCGACGGTACTTCCTGCAAGGCTTCCTGCTCTTTTGGTCAACGGGGCAGCGGGAATCGCCGTTGGCATGGCAACGAACATACCTCCGCATAATGCTGCGGAAATTTGTGATGCCTTAGTACATTTGATTAGCCATCCGGACGCGTCGGTAGATGATCTTATGCAGTTCGTACAGGGTCCAGATTTTCCGACGGGAGCTCATATCTGGGGCCAAGAAGGCATACGTAATGCTTATGTGTCGGGTCGCGGACGAGTCATGGTGCAGGCAGACCACAAAGTGGAAGACATTGCTCGACAGGAACGAAAGCGTCTCGTGTTCAATGAAATCCCATTCCAAGTCAACAAAGCTAACCTCGTTGCGAAGATTGCCGATCTGATCAAGGCACGGAAAATTGAAGGAATAAGTGAAGTCCGTGATGAATCGGATCGTAAGGGCATGCGAATTGTGCTCGAGCTACGCCGAGGGGCAGCTATTCCTGTCGTTCTAAATAATTTGTACAAGCAAACTAGCCTTCGTAATTCGTTCTCGTGCAACATGATCGCCTTGGTGGATGGTACGCCTAGGGTTTTGAATTTGAAGCAGGCACTTCGTCACTATTTAGAATTCCGTGTAGAAGTGGTTCGACGTCGGGCTGAATTCGATTTAAAAAAAGCCAAGGCACGTCTTCATGTGCTCGAAGGGCTTCGGGTCGCTATCGATAACTTAGACCGAGTTATCCAATTAATTA
>CAJWJL010000067.1:0-10948 GCA_913042135.1 uncultured Chloroflexota bacterium
TCTTCGATGTTTGCACCAATTACTTCGCCGTCCTTTACCGGACCGAATCCAGAAAGGAAGAGCATGTCTCCGGCGCGACGTGACATCGAGTAAAAAGGCTCAGGGCTTTCAATTTTTGACATCTTGATGAACTCCTAAATATCACTGATTAAATCGTCTGAATATTCTGTGAGGCGGCAGGACTTATTAGCTTAAATTTACTGGTTGGCGGATTGTACAACGTTCGTCGATTTCTATGGATCAGCCTGATCACAAAATTCTCTGATGATAGGCTTTCAAGAAGTTTCAGAGATCAGAAGTTATGGAGAAAAAATTGGAGTATAGAGAGTATGGTTCATCTGGTGACGTGCTTTCTATCGTCGCTTTTGCAGGCATAGTCGTAAGCAATGAAACTCCTGAAGACTCAGAGCACTATGTCTCATGGGCGATAGATCAAGGTATTAATTACTTTGACGTAGCCCCCTCTTATGGCAATGCGCAGAGTATGTTGGGTCCTGCCTTGGAGCCATACCGTAAAGATGTGTTCTTGGCTTGTAAGACCAATAAGCGTGATGAACAAACTGCGCAAGCGGAACTAGAAGAGTCACTTCGACTTATATCAGTTGCACGCTATGTCGAGCGAGGAAGACCTTGAGATAGCAACTGGACCAGGGGGAGCACTTGAAGTGCTTTTACGCGCTAGAGAAGCTGGCAAGGTACGACACCTTGGATTTTCGGCACATTCAGCAGAAGTTGCCCTCGAACTTATGAACCGATTTGAATTTGATTCAGTGTTGTTTCCTGTTAATTTTACGACTTGGTATGAATCTGGTTTTGGACCTCAAATCATGGCGGAAGCTGGGCGGCGCGGGATTTATCGTCTGGCACTTAAGGGTGCTGCCCATCATGCTTTATCAGATAGACGAGACAGGGTTAGAGAAAAATGCTGGTACGCGCCAATTGAAGATAGTGAATTGATGGCATTAGCTCTTCGGTGGACTCTCTCCCAGCCGGTTACAGCTGTGATACCGCCAGGAGACCCAGAACTATGGAAAATGGCAGTCGAATTGGCCCAGAATTTTACGTCTATTAATTCAGATGAAGAAGCCATCTTGAAAAACGAGGCTAGAGGCAAGAAACCTCTATTTGAACTAGCTCATAGTTGAAGGAGGTAGAACTTCGGGTTTATTCGTTCAATTGTTCGATTTTTAAATTCGAATCAAATTTTGTGCCCCGTGGATGATGAGCGTTCTCGCAGATTGTCTCCAAGCCCTGTTAAGTTTTTCGAGCTCTGTTCGCTCAATGCTTTGGGTTTTGTCTGGATTGGCATAAACATTTTGTTCATATGTCCTGCCGATAAAATTCAAATTTTCTCTAGAATCAGGCACTTTGTCGCTCAGGTTTTTTATGAATTCAGCAATCGTTTCTTCCGGTTTCCGTTTCATTCCGACCAATGACGCTATTCTGCCTATCTTGGCGTAGGTTTTTGCCTGTGCGTTTAAACCTCTGAGACTTAAGTTCCAACTCAATAAGGGAATTAATACCAGCAGCGTAATTGCGCCAATGACGAGGTACGGTCTCAGTGTATTAATGGTCGTGGTTTCGCCTGTTAAGCCTGATCTTCCAGGTAAATTTCTTGCATCTAGTTCGAATTGTTCTAATTCTTCTAGATCCAACAGGTAAGCCAGATAGTCAGGATCCTCCTCGAACGCTTCAACAGCTCCAGGTCCCAAGCCACCATTGTTTCTTGGGGCATCGGGCATTTGTCCGCGCCCAATTATAGGTCGGCCAGGTGTGACCTCATAGTCGATCCACCCGTATCCGGGGAAGTAAACCTGAGACCAGCCGTGGCGGTCGTTATCTCGTATTAGGAATATCTCTTCTTCCGAAAGGTACTCACCGGGTCCCCAACCTGCAACATATCGTGCTGGAATTCCGACAGATCTCAAAAGAACTGCAGCAGCAGACCCGAAATATTGGCTGTAGCCCTTTATTTTGTCGGCATCACAATTTTCGCGATTACTGGCGCATGGTTCTGAGAGAGTTTGGAATAGAAAATAATAAATGCCGTCTACACCAAAATCAGGGCCATTAATTTCCAGAGAATATTCCTGATTGGTAAGAAATGCTTTTACCGCCTCGGCTTTTTCGAAAGGGGTTATAGCATCGGCATCTTTGACGATCTGGTCTGCAAGGGATTTCACTTCAATCGGCAGTGAAGCTGGTAATTGAAGATATCGGTCAGTAATGGCGATTGGATAGTTGGTACCCGCATCATTCAATTGCTCGTTTTTAGCATGGGATATGAATGTTTTTATAGAAAATGTATCGTCTTTGGATATCTCTTCTACCAGTTGCACACCGACTTGTTCGACTACCGGCTTCCGCTCTAATTCGAGCCACCGGACAACGCCCGTTTGACGATCCGACGCTATCCCCACTGAAAAGGTGTCCCAGTTTAGATTTTTATCTCCGGACTTAACAGGTAAAAGCACAGTTTCAAGAATATTCTTTCGCCCTACTTCATCTTCTACAGTTCTAGTGATTGTTTGATCTTCCTTGGAGCTCGAGGCTGTCATCAGACCCTTCAGCACGCGCTCTAATAATTTTTGTTCGACCATTTCATATTTTCTTGACGGGCTTTTTTCATCAGATCTAACAGGGACAAGATCATCCAAAGAAGATTGCAGGCTCGTAACGAGATCACGTAGGTCGACCGGAATTCCTGATAGTTCTTCGGCTGAAGCTGATAGTGGGACCTGCCACTTCATGGGTCGCAGCAATTCATAGTTTGCTGCACGATCAACCGAGAAAATGCCACCTGCGGGGACAACCGCCTTGGTGTCCATCAACGGTACGTACTCCTGGGATACCTGTTCTCTTTCGAGGTTATCGACAAGTGGTGCTAATGATGCGCCGGAGATTGCTTTCACCCGTGTGTTTGGATCGGTCATCCATCCCTCGGATGTGTACCTTTGATAAATCCGGCTTGCATATGGAACGACGTATTTAGATCTAATGGCCATCAGTGGCTCATCTGTTAGCTCTAAAGGTCCGCCGAATGCTCGGGATTGTGAAGGCACTGAAAGCAGGTTTCCCTTTAGAGGGCTATTTACTCCCCCTAATAACCTGTTTGCCGGGTCTCTCAATGCGTAAAAGGGCGTTCTAATGACGTCCCAAGTGTCTTCCAGTTGATCGGATCGCGGTTCCCAAAGTGGTAGAAGCATGCTCACGACGACGATTGGAATGGCGAATACCAGGCCATCCTGTACCGTCGTCCATCCGAGGTAGCGTGGATAGCGGATGCCCTCTGCCCTCCAGGTTTCGAAACGGCGGACTGTTGTCAGGTGGGCGAAAAGTACGATCCCGGCAATCAAAAACAAAAAGAATGTATGCTCGTGCTCTCCGTGTCGGTAGCTAAGATTCGTGAGAATTACTAGCGATAGCAAGACAGTTGGGAGCCATGGAATTCTGAAGTGAAGTGTCAATGACGTCACCGTGTATCCGACGATCCATGCGGCTGTCATAAACATTAATGCGAAGGGTATGGTGTCCGTGCTTATTCCACCCGACTGAGCCACGTTTACCCACGAAACCATACGAACAAGGGAGTCAATCGCGCGTGTAATTGGATTATCGCCAACTGCCTGTGATGAAGCTTGCCAAATGACGATTAATATCCCGAGCAATATCACCAGGACAGAAACGAGATACGGACGGATACTTAATCTCGAAATAACAAACGCGGCGAGGGTACCGATTACGAGTGTGGGAATAACTGAGGGTAGATCACCCCATCCTGCGAGCTCAACGGACCATCCAACGATGATCATCATGCTCGTTAGGATCCCTAAGCTTATCCACTCGTATATTGGTGCAAATTTTAGTATGGCCCAATTAGACGAGTTTTTCTCACTTGCCTGTTCCACGGTTTCTGGAGGCGATTGGCTCGACTGGTTTAGGAATTCGGTGGCTGTGCTCAATGTTTGATATCAGATAATTCAGGTTGACTGGAATTCGCTTCAGGTCTTGATGATTGATTAGAGTCTTCAGGGGCTGGCTCTGTGTCTTTTCCTCGCCCGAACGGGGTTTTTAATGCATCAGGAATTGCTTGGCCCATGCGTAGTGGATAGGTAGAAACTCCAGATGACGCCAAGTGGGATAGGGCACTTTCATTTGAATCACCGCCGTATGAATGACGATTTATTAATACAGTGTTGATGCGTATTCCGCGTTTGGATAATCCTGCGAGGGCTTCGACCCATGGTCCGTCGTTGGCGGCTGTTATGACAACCAGAGATGTGTTTTGTCCGAATTCGCGTTCGATGTCTGAAAGAGCTTCAAGAATTGTGATATCGCCAGTGGGTTTACTCGTAGCAATATGGCGGATGATTTGATCCCTGTGGTGTGAAGAGCGATCCGGCAAGGTAACAAGTGATTGACTTCCGTGAGAAATGTATCCGACGGGTAAAAACGTTCGTGCGTACCGATCTACTACAGATGCAGCGACCGTAGCAGCGATTTCATCAGTGGAGTCAATATTGTTGTTGACAACGGAATTTGTATGTTGGTCGAAAAGCACCCACATGTCACCTGACGAACCCTGATCAAATTGTTTGACCATCATTTGTCCGGTTCTTGCCGTCGACAACCAGTGAATTTTGCTCAGGTCATCACCAGATTCATATTCTCTTACAGACGCGACATCAGTGCTTAGTACCCTCGTGCGTTGGCGTCGAGAAGTCTCTCCAAGGTGTTGGATTGCAGTGGTCGCGAAATCAGGGATGTCGATAATTTTAGGATTTACTAGGATGGTCTCTTCGGATCCGAAAACCACCTCTTGTGGGAACAACCCGAAAGGATCAGATGTTCGCACGACCAGAGGACCGATCTTGTACTCTCCCCTGCGGGTGGCAGTCTGAGACATTTCAACGCGATCGAAAGATACGGTTAGTCCCAGGCTGGCTACATGTTTGAATTTTATGCCCGGTAGATCGGTTCGATCCTCCACTTCGACCCATGCCTTGGGGGTTCCACCGCCGTTACGCATCGTGACGACTTCAGATATCTTTCCGCCTACTGTGTGTGGTCCCTTGGATCTTTCGATTTCGGCTGTCAGGTTCTTGGAACTGCTGCGAGCCCAGAACCATCCGACTACTAAGAGAATTCCCAGTGCGTAATAAAGTCTCACCGACAGATCAAATCCCGTACCCAACCCTGTCAGGAATTCAAGTGTTATGACCCCTAAAATTCCATAGAGAACGGGGTGTCGTTTTAAACGGCGAACCACACGTTTTCTGCCACCTATAGGCCTGGTAGATATCATGCTGTTTTCGGTCGGCATTCAGGTACGCTACATTTGCTCAAACTGTGGGTTGTCGGGTTATCTATTTGCTGCTTGCAGGCTATTTCTTAGTGCTGGCACCAGGTATTGAAATTCCATCTAGCACATCTGCGATTATGTTTTCTTGTTCTACCTCTCGCATTCTGGCGGAAGGCGTTAGGAGTATTCGATGAGCTAGCGTTGCGGTAGCTATGTCTTTGATATCGTCGGGAATCACGTAGTCGCGATCACTCAGAAGTGCTTTTGCCTTGCCACCTTTCATAAGGTTGATCGAGGCCCGTGGAGATACTCCCAGAGCTGCTTCAGGATGTTGACGCGTGGCTTGAGTAATAGCGACAATGTACTGCTTCACCAGCGGGTCGATATAGACGTCGCTGGCTTTTGATTGGAGGTCAATGATTTCAGCTGGAGTACATACACTTTTAATCTGATTTATTGGGTCTGCTTGCTCCCGTTGATCCATGATTGCCACTTCTTGGTCGACATCAGGGTATCCCAGTGAAATTCGCATGAAGAATCGGTCGAGTTGAGCCTCGGGTAGCGGGAAAGTGCCCTCATATTCGATGGGATTTTGAGTTGCCATCACCATGAATGGATTCGGCAGAACTCGCGTCGTTCCCTCAACGGTCACCTGGTACTCACCCATAGCTTCAAGAAGCGCAGATTGAGTTTTCGGTGTAGCCCTGTTGATTTCATCCGCTAATACGATTTGGGCCATGATAGGACCGGCTCTGAAATCAAATTCTCCAGTCTTCTGATTGAATACTGAAGCTCCCGTAACATCACTTGGTAGCAGGTCAGGTGTGAATTGCATACGTCGGAATTCACAACCGGTCGATGTGGCGATTGAACGTGCCAGCATAGTTTTACCCACGCCGGGGACGTCTTCTATCAAGACATGTCCGTTACTGATTAGAGCCACCAGCGCCAGTTCGACCGTTTCATTCTTTCCTACGATCACCGTGCTGATGTTTTCGATCAGTGATTCAATGAGTTCTTTTGCGCTTACTGAGATTGTCAAAGGTATTTTCTTAGTTTTAACTTGATAATCAACGGTTTCATCATAGACTATACAATCTTATATATCAAACAAAATATAATAAATAGGGGATAAAAACCACGCTATGGATGATGGTTCAAAGCTTGAGCAGTTTTCGGGCGTTGCCGTTGAATATGGCCTCCATCTGGTCATTCGATGCATTTAATTCACGCAGATCCCTTACCTGGTCTTCAAAATACCTGACAGAAAACCCGCGCGGGAACCAGCTTGAGTCACTTCCGAATATTATTCGTTCGTGTCCTACAGTTTCGAGGTACTTACGCAACAGGGATTTCACGGTAATTTCTTCCGGCATCCACCGTATCCATTGGTTGGATCCGGATGTATCGACATGCACATTGGGGCATGACCACATCAAATGTAAAAGTTCTCGTACATAACCACATCCCAAATGGGGTATCACGAACGGCACTGATGCGAAATCTCTGGCTACATCATGCAAGCTGAGGGGAGACATATTCATGTGATGCGAAACGCCACCACCACCACCCAGCACGCCAAAGTGTATTAACACAGGTATTTCTAAATCTGCTGCAGCTTCCCATGTTGGGTATGCGGAAGGGTGATCGATTGGGGTGTCGAGGGCCGGGGCGATGATTTTGTAGCCTCTTAGGCCCATTTCGTTCACTGATTTGCGTAGCAGATTGTCTGCACCTTTTTCGTGTGGGTTGTGATGGGCGAATCCTATAAATTTATCTGGATAATGTGAGACGATATTTGCGAGTCGCTCGTTGCCACCGCCCGTGACAAAGACGACTTTGTCTATTCCGTACCGATCAACTTCCTTGGACCATTTCTCAGCGAGCTCATCATCGGACATTTCCTTTGTTTCCGGAGTATGGAATCCGTGAGCTAGCCTCCACTCAGCACGTAACTTCTGAGCGTAATCTGAAAGAATTTCCTTTGACTCTTCTGAGCGCGCTTTAGTTAAATGTTCGTGTTTTTCATTGTCCGGCCCGGGGGATTGTCTGCCGGAAAAGTCAGTAGGGACCGGGAAGTGTGAATGGAAATCAATAATTTCGAAACCATGTTCGATCATACTTTTCAAAACCTATGGTTATGTAACCGAATCTAATCTACGTCTCTTAGGAATTTTTATGCGATTAGTTTTCATATTACCCACGAAATCATCCCAAGTGTCAGCGTCAATTGCTTTACTGATCGGGTGATAATTCCCGTCAATTGGGCGTTGAAGCCGCGTGATTAGCGTGGTATTTTTCAGGGCCTTGAACCAGTGTCTGATGTTAATTTTTCAAAGCAATTATGGTTCTAATAGCGTCTCACGGCGATTTCTAACGAGGAACAAATGACAGGACCCTTGCAGGATTTGAGAGTTTTGGATTGTACTCTGGCGCTTGCCGGGCCCTATGCCTCTCTCATACTTGCTGACCTTGGTGCGGATGTAATAAAAATCGAGCCCCCTAACAGTGCGGATATGAGGCTTGTAGCATCCGAGGCAATAGAAAAGAAATCGTCTGGTTCGGATGAATCCGCTGCCGAAGACCTCGGTCCTTATAAGGGCGAGAACGGTAAGTTCATGGTAACCAACCGCAATAAACGTGGTATGGCTATCGACCTTAAGTCTGATGCCGGTAAAGAGGTCTTTTTCAGACTCCTTGATACAGCGGATATCCTGGTACAAAACTTCCGTCCGGGAGTCATGGAGCGCCTGGGACTTAGCTGGGAAGATCTCAGGAAGAAGAAACCGGGATTGATTTATTGCACCGTCACCGGTTTTGGTGAGGGATCTCCATATGGCAAGTTAGGGGGTTTGGATTTGATAGCGCAGGGTATGAGCAGCCTAATGACCCTGACCGGACTGCCAGACAGTAATGAACCAATTAAGACGGGAACGCCTATTACGGATATGGGCACAGGGATGTACGGGGTGATTGGAATTCTCGCAGCTTTGAGAGAACGTGACAGGACAGGTAAAGGTCAACATGTGGAAGCCACATTGCTCGACACCCCGATTTCCTGGTTGACCTGGAGAGCTGCTGAGTACTGGGAATCAGGAGATATTCCAGAACCTCAGGGCAGCGGGGGTGGTACTTACCGGTCATTTCTTTGTTCCGACGACCGTTGGGTGAATATTGCGGCTACTTCTCAAAAGCTTTTCACTGTCGCATGTGACGTGATCGAGCGCCCTGATCTTTTGGAGGATGAAAGATTCGCCGTTATCAAAAGCCGTATCAAAAACAATAAAGCGTTGACTGGAGAATTTCAGAAGGAATTCCTCAGACGGCCATCTGACGAATGGATTGAAGCATTAAAGAAGGTTGGGGTTCCGGTGGGGCCGATAAATACGATCGCCGATATTCTGGATGATGACCCGCATACCAAGGTTAGAGAAATGGTTGTGGAAGTAGATCATCCGATAGTTGGAAAAATGAAAACACTTGGCGTACCTGTCAAACTTTCGGAGACGCCAGGGTCTGTGGATCGTGCTGCCCCGACTCTGGGTCAGCATACTCGAGAGATACTTGAGGAACTGAACTACACGGAACAAGAAATTCAATCGATGATGGATTCTGAGTCAGTTCGTGTGGATAATTAGCAGATTATTAGATCAGGAAGGCATCAATATTGCGCGACTACATAATCAATGACAAAAGGTGGGAATGGGACGTTGTAGAGCCTGGAACCAAAGGCGACGAGCTTACCCTCGACATCACTTCCGAGACGGTCGCGACATACGCAAGTGACACCCGGAATTTTAATCCCAGATACGTTAATGCATCTGAAGGCGAATTTGCGATGCCGACCACCATATTCAGGGAAGCTCCGCTTCGAAGACATTCCATGGCCCAGTCTGCGGGTTACACGGCATTAGAGAACGTTGAAAAAAATAATCGACAAACCCCCTTCGCCAAATGTACTGCCCGATGGTTTAAGCCCATAAAGGTTGGTGACACGATCACAAGCTGCGCACATGTATTGGAGAAATATGACAAAAGAGGGAGCAAATTTGTCACCTTCCGTGTTGAGTTGACCAATCAGGACGAGGACAAAGTCGCTGAGTACGACTACACGTGCATTTTCGAGTACGCCAAAGGGCAAAATCTTTCGTAAAAATTTCTAGTATCAAGAGTTCGTAAGGAAGGTTTGAGAAATGACCCAGTTGACTAAGAATCCAAGTTTTGAATCGATCAATGTTGGCGATAAGTTGCCACCGTTCGAGATCGGAGAAACGCAGGAAACCATGGATGCTCCGGGGGAGCATGCACGGATCCCCCAAGTTAAAGGTATGAAGCCGAAGGAAGAGAGAAAAAACCTTCACAACGATGCGGATTTTGCGAAGAAATCCCTGTTTGGCACAACGGCTAACGCAGGTGTTATGACCATGGCGTACGTTAACCAGATGATCGAAGCATGTTTTCCGGCCGAGTCGTTCTACAACGGCGGAACTCTCACCTACAAAGGTATCAATCCATTCCGCGATGGCGACGTGGTGGTTTTTACGGGCGAGGTCGTCGATAAGCGAACAGAAAATGGCAAAAATTTTGTAGATTTCGCTATCAAGGGAATCGATAAAACTGGTCGACTGGTTGGAGTTGCTGAGGCAACCGTAGCACCTGATGCCTAGTAATCAGGGGCCCCCACTCGAGTCGCTTTACAAGGCTGCCCGAGGTCGTGACGTTGAATTCGCTGAAGAGTTTGTCCCGACTACCCGAACTTTTGATACCAGTGAATTGCGGCTTAGCTACACCGAATGGGGAGATCCAGGTTTACCCGTGGTGGTCTTGCTGCACGGCTTTGCACAGACTTCGCATGCATGGGATCTCATCACTTTGGGCCTTGCAGATAGATTTCACCTGATCAGCCTGGACCAGCGTGGTCATGGGGATAGCGAATGGGCAACTGACGGTGACTATTCACTAGAAACACAGCAAAATGATCTTGATGAGTTCATAAAATCCCTTGGTGTGAGCCGAATTAATCTGGTGGGATTATCTATGGGTGGCAGAAACGCATATGTTTTTGCCTCGAGAAACCCTCATCTGATTTCTAACCTGGTGGTCGTTGATACCGGGCCGAGTGGTATGCGATCAGGCCGCAGCCGTATTAGAAATTTCGTAACTATGCCCGATGAGCTCGACACATTCGAAGAATTCGTTGAGCGGGTACATTCCTACGTTCCACACAGGTCTCTGGAACAGATAAGTAATTCGTTGTTGAACAACATTCGCAAAATGGAAAATGGAAAGTGGACCTGGAAATACGATCGTTTGTTGCGTAATCCTGACTACCGTAGACCGACTGCTTCACAAGACCAGCTATGGGATTACTGGGAATCTGTGAAATGTCCCTCGTTGATAGTTCGAGGTGGCAACAGTGATGTACTCGATAGTAAAACTGTTACGGAAATGACCGAGCGAAACTTACTGGCGGAGAGTGTGGAAGTTCCGGATTCCGGTCACCTTGTTCCGGGGGATAATCCTGTAGGTTTTTTGGAAGCTGTTCGGCCTTGGCTCATAGAGAATAATTAAAGGCTAAAAAAGCATTTGTATCCTTTGCGTATTCGTTTGTGATATGTGCTATCTTCCGGACATTATCGAAAATTT
>CAJWJL010000068.1:0-10873 GCA_913042135.1 uncultured Chloroflexota bacterium
ATCAAGGTAGTTTCAAAAAGGATAACCCCAAGCTTAAAAATGTTGGGCGAGAATAGAATTTGTCCTTGTGTGAAAATGCCAACAAGGAAAGAACTTTGCTCGGAATACCTTTTCGAACTTACGCTTGCACAGAAATTTGTGTGAAATCGAATAAATTATTGCCGTATCGAGACAATACCTGCGCAGCATTGGTACGGTGAGGTAGATGGAACCTGTCACTGAATTAGCGTTATTTGGTTCTGATCTAACAACGGTTCAACTTGTTGGCCTGGCTGTCATGTCCTTCGTGGTTGGAATCGTAGGTGGGATCGTGGGAATAGCGCTTGGTGTCGTACGCCTGCCGGTGATGACCGCGGTTGGCTTGGATCCGCTTATGGCTGCAAGTACGAATCTTTTCGTCAGCGTACTTGGCTCCGTGGCCGGTTCTTGGCCCGCCATTCTCCAGAACCGTATCGTTTTTAGGGTCGTGATAGTGATTGGTATTCCAGCTATAGCCGGATCTTTTCTGGGTGGTATTTACGCGGACTTGGTTTCGAGAATGATTCTGTTGTTGATCGTCGCCCTGTTATTAGTCTGGTCTTCGTTGATGATGATCGTGCGAGCTGTTGCCGAGCTACGTAACCGCTCTTTGTCTGATGAAGATGGTGATGCTCGCTCTGGGCGTGGAGATCTTAATTCGAAGACGGTGGTGCGAGAAAGCGTTTTGGGTTTCGGTATCGGCTTGATCGGTGGCGCTGTTGGTTTGGCACTGGGCGTTTTGCGTATGCCAGCTCTCGTTCATGTTCTGAAGATGAAGCCTTCGCTGGCAGCAGGCACGAATCTAGCGCTTACCACTCTTGTCGGAACTTCAGGATTCACCGGTCACCTGATCAGCGGACGGGTTGATTGGTTGTTGGTTTCAGTAATTGGTATTCCTGCGATGATCGGAATGTTCGCTGGTTCACGTATGACCGGCACGGTCGATGCTGCGAAGTTGCGCTTGGTTCTGGGAATCGTGTTGCTTGCGGTATCACCGCTTGTATTCTCTGACGCCATATCGAGTTAATTTGTCTCTACCAGTATCACGATTGCTGCTGGTGTACATATAATTCGTCATTATGATCACTACCCCAGGCAAAGATCTAAGGAAAGCCATCCAAGCAGAGTCGCCGCTGCAGGTAGTAGGCGTGACGAATCCTTATCACGGAGTGATGGCAAAATCTGCGGGATTTATTGCTCTTTACCTGTCGGGATCTGGAGTTGCGACTGCTTCTTATGGCTTACCTGATCTTGGTATGACAACTCTTGATAATGTCCTAGAAGATGTGCGGCGAGTCGTCACGGCAGTAGATTTGCCCCTGCTTGTCGACGTAGACACAGGTTGGGGGGGTGCATTTATGATTGCCCGAACGATAAAAGAAATGGCTCGTGCAGGTGCTGCAGGAGTACATATCGAAGACCAGGTACAAGACAAACGGTGTGGTCATCGACCTGGTAAACAGATCGTTTCAACCGTGGAAATGCAGGATAGGTTAAAAGCTGCTGCTGATGCGAAGGAATACGAAGATTTTGTTTTGATGGCCCGTACAGACGCGATCGCTAGTGAAGGTGTTGATGCTGCAGTGGAACGGGCGGTTGCTTATGTTGAATCAGGCGCCGACATGCTGTTTGCTGAGGCGGTTACTGAACTCGCGGATTACAAGAAGTTTCGGGAAGCGACTGGCGTCCCGGTATTGGCAAACCTGACCGAGTTTGGGCAAACCCAGGCATTCACGCTCGATGAACTCGCTGGCGCTGATGTTGACATCGCTTTGTATCCCTTGACCGCATTCCGTGCAGCTAACAAGGCTGCAGAAAATGTTTTCAGGATCCTGAGGACCGAGGGCACTCAATCTAAAATTATCAATGAATTGCAAACTCGTGATGAACTTTATGCCTACATTGATTATCAAGCGTATGAAAGCAAGCTAGATCAGCTTTTCAGCACTGATAGCGACTTATAGATTTTTTACTTAACTGACAGGATTTATCAATATGGTTAACTCTGGTCTTAATGGTGTTACCGCAGGTTCATCGGGGGTGTCGACGGTTGGTAAGGCCGGAGTGGGTCTTACATATCGAGGTTATTCGATCACCGATCTTGCGGCCGAATCAACGTTCGAGGAAGTTGCCTATCTCTTGATCTACGGGAAGCTTCCGAGCCATGCTCAACTTGATGCCTATAAAAACAAGCTTGCTGGTTTGCGTTCGCTTTCAGGCCAGTTAAAGACTCTTTTGGAGCATATACCCCAATCTGCCCATCCGATGGATGTACTGCGGACCGGCACCTCGTTACTAGGAACGCTTGAGCCTGAAGGAGAGGATGGCAGAACCGCAGCTTCAGTTGGGGACAGGCTAACCGCGAGTTTTGGTTCGATGTTGGCCTACTGGTACCGCTTTCATTCTCGAAATGAACGTATCGAAACAGATTCCGATGAAGATACCGTGGCAGGTCATTTTTTGAGCTTGATGTCTGGTGCGGCTTCCGATCCACTAAAGCGCGATGCGCTGGACAAAACCCTGATCTTGTACGCTGAGCATGAATTTAATGCGTCGACTTTTAGTGCTCGGGTTATCACCTCAACATTGGCAGACACTTATTCGGCTGTCACGGGAGCAATTGGTGCTCTGCGTGGACCACTCCATGGAGGAGCCAATGAGGCTGCGATGGAACTGGTATCGTCATTCGACTCCCCGCAGGATGCGGAGAAATCTGTGATGCACATGTTGAAAGCCCGGCGACTCATCATGGGTTTTGGGCATCGTGTTTACAAGAACGGAGATCCTCGTTCACCTATCGTAAAAGACTTGGCCCGACAGTTATCTGATGCTGCGAACAATACCTCCTTCTACGATATTTCTGAAAGGATCGAGGCTGTCATGTTTCGTGAGAAAGGGATGTTCCCTAATCTAGATTTTTACGCAGCTACTGCTTATCACTTGTGCGGAATCCCAACAGCGATGTTTACACCGGTGTTTGTGATCGCACGTACGTCTGGTTGGATTGCTCATGTCTTGGAGCAACGCGGTGATAACGCCCTAATTCGTCCCCTGTCGGATTACACCGGACCCGGTCCTAAGGACTACGTAGCTATAGACGATCGCGGCTGAAAGTTACCATGCCAGCAACAGACAACGTTATAACGAAAATTGCTGACTACGCGGTCAATTATCAACCTGATTCTGAATTAGCCTTGGATACAGCCCGATTGTGCCTGATGGACTCAATTGGATGCGCGTTGTTGGCCATGGATTACCAGGCGTGTACCAAGTTGCTAGGCCCAGACGTGGAAGGCATGATCGTGCCGAACGGTGCCAGGGTCCCGGGCACTCATCACCAACTGGATCCGGTTAAGGCGGCTTTCGATACAGGAACAGCGATTCGATGGTTGGATTTCAATGACACTTGGCTCGCCGCCGAGTGGGGTCATCCATCTGATAATTTTGGTGCAATTATCGCGGTAGCCGATTTCATCAGCCGTAGCAATGTGTCGGGATCTTCACGATCGATCAACGTCACAGAACTATTGGAAATGGCCGTGAAAGCCTACGAGATTCAAGGTGTTCTCGCCCTGGATAATTCTTTCAACAGCGTTGGTATTGACCACGTGATCTTGGTGAAAGTTGCATCGACCGCGGTTGTTACATCTATGTTGGGTGGTAACGTGCAGCAGGTCGAGAACGCCGTTTCGAACGCATGGCTCGATGCCTCTTTGCGTACTTATAGGCATGCACCGAATACCGGATCACGGAAATCTTGGGCGGCAGGTGACGCGGTTAGCCGGGCTGTTAGGTTTAGCTTGAACTCCATGTCCGGTGAAATGGGTTATCCGTCGGCATTAACAGCTCCGGGTTGGGGATTCCAGGACGCCTGGTTCAGGGGGGAGGAGATCACTCTTCAGCGAGAGTTAGGTTATTACGTCATGGAAAACATCCTGTTCAAGGTTTCCTTCCCTGCAGAGTTCCATGCTCAGACCGCTGTCGAGGCTGCTTTCCAACTTCATCCACAAGTTGTATCACGACTTGACGAGATCGATGAAGTGATGATCGCTTCCCAGGAATCGGCATTGCGTATCATCGATAAAACCGGGCCGCTGAACAATCCTGCAGATCGAGATCACTGTATTCAGTACATGACGGCAATTGCCCTAATAAAAGGTGCTCTCACAGCCGGGGACTACGAGGATGAGGTGGCGATGGATCCCCGCGTTGATCAACTCCGAGACAAGATGACCATGAATCACGATCGAAGATTCACGGAAGATTACGTCGATCCCGATAAACGTTCGATCGCTAATAGCGTGCAGGTGCGATTCAAAGATGGTTCATCAACTGAAAATATAACGGTAGAGTACCCGGTTGGACATCGCAGACGCCGTCAGGAAGCTAAGCCGTTACTGGTGGATAAATTTAGAGCGAATTTAAGTACGCAACTTGATAAGGAGAAGGTTGAAGAGCTGGTCAAGTTGTTTTCTAATCAGTCAATTCTGGGCCTTATGGCTGTTGATGATTTGGTAGATATGTTGGTCCCAGCAGGCGACTAGAAAATCGCAAATATCCCGTCTTGGGCTTCTACCACCCCAAATCAGAACGCCGCGGTGCTAATCTTTTCAACTGCTTGGTTTCGAGGGGTTCAAATCGTGGATGCGTTGATTAAATTCCAAGAGACTGCGTGAAGACTGGGCTAAGACAACGAGAAATTTTAACAACTATGGCTAAGACTACCGGTAGTGATCTTTTGATTCGTGCCCTTCGAGCAGAGGGTGTTGACACCGTCTTCGGGATTGCGGGTGACCATATCCTGCACATGCTCGACACGATGTTCGATGCCCCCCTGCGGATGGTTGACTTTCGACATGAGTCGGGAGCCGTGCATGCTGCTGATTCATATTCGAGAATTCTTAAAAAAGGCGCCGTCATGCTCTCGACGACACCTGGTCATGCGAATGCACTGCCTGCACTTGCTAACGCAATCCATTCGGAAGCCCCGGTGATCAATATTGCTGGTTCGGCTGAATCCCCGAACCTAGGTCGGGGGGCAATGCAGGAATTTGATCAGATTAATGCTGCTAAACCGATTACGAAGGGGGCATGGGAAGTTCCGTCATCTTCACGAATTCCTGAGTACGTTGCCCTGGCATTTAGGACGGCTTTGAGTGGTCGGCAAGGACCGGTTCACTTGACGATACCCCATGATTTCCAGATGGCTGAGGTTGATGATGCCGAAGTAGCGAGATACACCCCTAGCGAATACGGGATCTCTTCGCTGGTACTCAGTGATCCTGACCAGGTTGAGAAAGCTATTGATTTACTAAGCACGGCACAAAGACCCATGATTTTCGCTGGATCTTCTGCAGGGGCGACTGCAATGCCCTCGGAGGTTAGGCGGCTCGTTGAGACGATGCGTATTCCTTTTTTCTCCGAGGATTCTGCCCGAGCATTAATACCTGATTCTCACGAATACTCTATGGGACTCGGATACCAACCACTTAATTTGACGGTCCGGAACGTTGGGGATGCTGACGTTGTTCTTATGCTTGGCAAGAAGCTCGACTATACCAACGGTTTTGGCGGAAACCCTCCTTTTGCTGATGACGTGAAATTCGTAGTTGTCGATCCGTCCCCGGCTCAAGTCGCTCGAGCTCGTACAGCTGCCGTTGGAATTGTCGGTGATCTTGGTCCTGTCATTACCCAGTTAGCAGATGCTGCTGCCAAACGTAAATGGACCGAGCGAACTGAATGGGTAGAACGTTTGCGGTCAGCATTTAACGAATGGCATGAAGACTTGACTCGACTGGGGAAAATGGAAAGTCCCATGCATCCCATGCATGTTTCTAATACTTTAAAAAAATTCATAGATGACGATACTCACCTGACTTTTGATGGTGGAGATTACTGTCATTTCCTGCGGGCTTCGATCAAGCGTGATAAGCCGTACCGCTTTCACAATGTTTCGAGCTTTGGGATGATCGGTGTTGGCCTGCCATATGCCTTGGGTGCTCAGGTGGCGTTACCCGGTAAAAAGGTGGTTGTCGCTAACGGTGATGGCTCGCTTGGTTTCAACGGTATGGAAATCGATACGATGGTTCGCCACGATTTGCCCGTGAAAATCATGGTTGGCAACAACTCCATATGGGGTATCGATTGGCAGATCCAAAAAGGTTTGTACGGGCGCCCGGTGTGGACCGACTTACTGCCTACTCGTTACGACGTGATGGCCCAGGGCCTAGGTGCTTATGGTGAGCATGTCACGAAGGCAGAGGATCTTGAAAACGCTATGAAAAGGGCGTTCGATCACCACGGGCCAGCACTATTAAATATCGATATAGAGCAGGTTATTAGCCCGGTAGCAGAGGCTGCTATCAGCCGTAAAACCGGTTCGCATGGGTGAGGGTTTCATGCTTCCAGAACAATATTTCCACAGTGAGAACGACGTCAACAAGCGAGAGCTTCTTCCAGGTGTTCATGCCAGGTTGATGTGGGGTGAGAAGATCATGATGGGTATCATCGATATCGATCCTGATACAGAAGTCCCACTGCATTCACATCCCCATGAGCAATGTGGCCGTGTGCTCGAAGGAGCAGCCTTGTTTTATGTTGGTGATGATGAGCGGCTATTAGTTGCCGGGGATCATTACGTGATTCCTGGTGATGTACCTCATAGGGTCGTCGCGACAGGCAATGGTTGTACTGCACTCGATATATGGTCCCCCATACGCGAGGAATACATCTCGGAAGACGTGGCCTTTTTCCGTTAGGCCGTGTTTGTGCCGAGGGTGTTTAGATGGCTTATCTTGGGCAGGTCGACCTTGGCATTTATTGTGCTGAGGTGCGTGAGCGGCAAATGGATCTAGATGATCTCATGATGTTTCTCTTTCGGAAAAATAGGAGACATCATCGTGAATTTATCTCATATAATCATCTGCTGTTCTGATCCCCTTTTATTATTGTTTCGACCTAGTTACCAACGCTATAACCATGACCCAAGCACCTTCTATCATCTACACATGGGCTGACGAAGCACCTGCGCTGGCGACGCATGCTTTTTTACGAGCCGCACGTTCTTTTGTAGCAACTGCCGGGGTTGAGATCGAGACACGCGACATTTCACTTGCAGGACGAATACTGGCACAGTTTCCAGATGTCTTGGGAGACCGGGCCGTTGAGGATGATCTTGCTGAGCTTGGACGCTTGGTAGAGCTTCCAGAAGCCAATATCATCAAGCTTCCGAATATAAGTGCTTCGACTCCGCAGATGAAGGCCTGCATTGCTGAGCTCCAGGCGTTGGGTTATTCGATTCCTGATTACCCGGACGACCCCGGAACCGATGCAGAACGAGATGCTAAAGCTCGTTATGGCAGGGCCATGGGCAGCGCGGTTAACCCGGTACTCCGACAGGGCAATTCAGATCGGCGTGCCCCCAAGGCGGTAAAGGACTTTGCCCGGGCTAATCCATCTGTTGCGGGTGAATGGCCATTAGATTCTAGGACCCACGTCGCGACCATGTCTGGGGGAGATTTTTTTCATAACGAGCAGTCTATAACCCTGTCATCAGGCACCGTGGCGAAAATCGAGCATGTATCGAAAAACGGTGATGTAAAGGTCCTAATGGAATCACTGCCGCTCTTGGCTGGGGAGATACTCGATTCCACTTTCATGAGCCGGAATGCCTTGGTGGATTTTTTCAAAGTCCAGGTGCGCGATGCAAAGGAGAGAGATCTACTTTATTCGTTGCATTTGAAAGCGACGATGATGAAGGTTTCAGACCCGATTATCTTTGGTCACGGAGTACGTACGTATTTCTCAAATTTATTTTTAAATCATGAACCCGAGATTAATGAACTTGGTGCCGATCCTAATAACGGGCTCGGCGATGTTCTTACGAAGCTTGCTGGCTTGATGCGCGACCCAAACGGGGCCATAGTCACTGACCTAGAGAAAGACTTTGCATCTGGCCCAGGAATTGCGATGGTCGATTCTCGAAAGGGCATTACGAATTTGCATGTCCCCAGCGATGTCATCATCGATGCTTCGATGCCGCCAATGATTCGCGATTCGGGTCGAATGTGGAATGCTGATAATGAACTACAGGATGTGAAGGCGGTGATCCCTGATTCGACGTACGCAGGGATTTATGACGTGACGATCAAGGACTGCCAGGTAAATGGCAAGTTGGATCCTGCGGTGATGGGAACCGTTCCTAACGTGGGCTTGATGGCCCAGGCAGCAGAAGAGTACGGTTCTCATAACAAGACTTTTGAAATCGAGTCGGCGGGCGTTGTTCGGATCGTTGGTAATTCGGGCGAAATATTACTTTCGCATGAAGTTGAACAGGGTGATATCTGGCGGGCATGCCAGACAAAAGATATTCCGATCAAAGACTGGGTAAAACTTGCCGTTAGGCGATCGAGGGCTACCGGGGCTCCAGCTATTTTCTGGTTGGACAGTGAGCGGGCACACGATTCCGAGGTTATTCGAAAGGTGGAGGTTTATCTTCTAAGTGAAGATACCGACGGTTTGGATATACGGATCCTGTCACCCAAAGATGCCATGCAATTGTCCCTGGATCGTATTCGCAAAGGCGAAGACACAATATCGGTTACAGGTAACGTGCTTCGTGATTACCTGACAGACCTGTTTCCGATACTCGAGATCGGTACTAGTGCCCGCATGCTTTCTATTGTTCCATTGCTTAATGGCGGTGGTCTGTTCGAGACCGGTGCAGGCGGTTCTGCACCAAAGCACGTGCAACAGTTCCAAGAAGAGGGTCATCTTCGCTGGGATTCACTTGGTGAATACATGGCGTTGGCCGCATCTTTACAACACTTGGGAGAGCAATTTGACAGCGAGGGAGCTGCAATTCTTGGTGACGCGCTTGATTCGGCTACTGGGCAGTACTTGCAAAACGGGCGTTTACCTTCAAGAAAAGTAGGTGAATTGGATAATCGCGGGGCAACCTTTTACCTGACCATGTACTGGGCACAGGCCTTGGCTGCGCAGGAAACGAACCCAGTTATAGCCGAGCGTTTCGCATCCGTTGCGGGTCAACTCGTTGCAAACGAGCAGCGGATTATTGATGAAATGAATGACTCGCAGGGTTCTGCGCAGGATTTGGGTGGCTATTACAAGGGTGATGTTGATTTGCTCGTAGATGCGATGTGTCCAAGCAAAACGTTTAACCAGATTCTCGAGAGTATTTAACGCTCCTGCGACCTCGCCTGGCCTGCGATCGTCAACGAAAAAACTCGACCATTACCGGGAATACGGGTTCGACTGACGGGCGTAATGTGCAACAATGCCCCTCAATAAAGGGTGAAGAAATCTTCGATCTCACATGAGTTTCATGTACTTGGAAATGGAGACACTGTCCATATGAATGCCGTTAAAGATTTGTTGAAGTCCGGACAGACCGTTGTTGGGACGGCTGGTTCGATCTATGGTGACATGACCATGTTGGGTGATTCCGGATTCGATTTCTTGATGTTCGATACGCAGCACACGCCAGTCGAAATTAAGCAGTTGAATCCTGCTATCCAGAGTATGCGTGGTACGAAGGCAGCACCCATCGTAAGGGTAAGTTCGAACCGGGATGATCTTGTTTGTTTTGCCTTGGATGCTGGAGCTAGGGGTATTGTGGCACCTATGATCAATACCAAGGAAGAAGCGCATGCCTTGGTTCGTGCCTGTAAATACGCTCCGGACGGCGATCGCAGCAACTCGGGTGTGCGTGGCGAGTGGGGAGAGATCGAGAATTACCGTGACTACCTCGATACAGTGAACGAAGAACTTCTAATCATTCCCATGATCGAGACGCAAAGAGCTATAGATAACATCGAAGAAATTCTTAGTGTTCCAGGGATAGATGTGCTCTTGGTAGGTCCGTCGGATCTTTCCATTGAACTCGGGGTTCCCCTAGATTATTCCTCTGATACTTACCAGCGTGGACTGGACAAGATTGCTGCTGCTTGCGAGAAGCATGGTGTTGTTCCAGGCATGTACTTTATTCCCCCTGACATGGATCCGAACTTTTTCGTAGAAAAGGGATTCAAGTTCTTCACGATCCCCTGGGCTAAATGGGCAACTGAAGGCATTCAAAATGGCCTTTCTGGCATCACCCGGTAATGGCTAAAAGCGATGTAGCGGGTAAAGCTCTCACGGTACTTGGCCCAGTTGATCCCAGCGACCTAGGGGTGGTTATCACCCACGAGCACTTGCTGATTGATCTCGGCATAGTATTCGTTGAGCCCGATACCCAAGAAGGCCTAGAACTGGCCGAAGAACCGGTTGGTATAGATAACCTCGGGTGGCTTCGGGTTAATTGGTCTTCAAACAGGGATAACCTCGTTCAGAAGGATATCTCCCTCGCAACGAGCGAAGCTGCTCGCTACAAGGCAGCAGGTGGGGGTACGTTGGTTGATGTTACGAGCATCGGTATCGATCGTAATCCCATGGCCTTGTCAAAGATAAGTAGTGCTACCGGGCTTCATGTCGTGATGGGTGCAGGATATTACGTTGACCCTGCGCTTCCACCGTCTTTTTCCGAAAAGCCGCTCGACACCATAACCGAGGAGATTGTGCGAGATGTCGAGATAGGTGTTGATAATACCGGTATTCGGAGTGGCATTATCGGGGAGATTGGCTGTTCGTGGCCGTGGACTGATAACGAGAAAAAATCAGTTGCAGCGTCGGTTGCAGCGCAGTCTGAGACCGGCGCTCCTTTGTTGATACACCCTGGACGGGATCAGAAGGCACTTATTGAAATTGTTAAATTTATTCAAGACGAAGGCGGAGTCCTAGACCGCACGGTTATGGCTCACGTGGATATTCGGATTTACGAACATGAAATTCTTCGTGA
>CAJWJL010000069.1:0-10817 GCA_913042135.1 uncultured Chloroflexota bacterium
CAAGTTCGCCAGAAAAAAGTTTCTCGTAAAAGATGGATGTGACGGGATAACGTTCGGATAGTCGAGGGATAGTTGCGTAAAGCCTATTACTTAACAGAACAAAATAGTCAGATTCCGAAAGCAGGGTGGTCAGTTTGTCGAACTTTTTATAATTCTCATCGTTGTAAAGTTCAGCCCTCTCATGCATACGCAAACCAACAACCCCTGGTATTCCCTCTTCCCAATGCTCTTGCACAACTTGAGAACCAGAATCAGCGTTACTCCTAAGCCAGTTAGAAACCTCGTTTACTGGATGCGGACCTGAGTACACGCTCATGAATGACAGCGAGTAATGAACGGTGAACAACAAAACCAATCCAATTGGTAATGCTTGCAACCAACGTTTTGAAGGTTGCAAAGACTTGATCACTTCGAAAATCCACCAAAGAAAACGGGCACCATACAGAATGAGAAACGGAGTTATGGGCATCATGTAACGCATGAACTTCACATCAAACCAACCCGTAATCAACAAGTAAGGAATCACCCAGGCGAGTATTACAAGATCAACCTTTCTTTGCGCCAGTACTCCGGCAATAGCCGAACCAATCAAACCGAGCCAAACCGTTATTCCCAAGGCCGGACCAAGCCCCCAGGTTCCAAGTTGGACTATCTGGTAAAAATACCGTGGGGTGTCCGCATATTGACGGGTAAACGGAAAATCCACCTCTCTACGAACCATCTGCCCTTGGGTTGAAATGTTGTCGATATAAGTTTTGAAATCTATGAACATATAAGGCTGAACAACTATCAAAACCACGAAAAAAACCGCAGCAGTAATTAATAGGTTCTGATAAGCAATACGACGATGATTGGTTGCTTCGCCGGGGACTACACCAGATGAGTCATATCGATCGCCTTTGCGAGATGTTGCAAATATCAAATGAGCGAAAACAAGTGCCAATCCCAATGGCAAAACTGAGAATTTAGTAGCAACTGCCATACCAAACATGACCGCGCTCAAAACTGTATCGCTACGACGACCCTCTTTCGCAACACGGATGGAATAAAAAATTGTGGCGACAATGAATGTCGTCATGAAAGTGTCAACGGCAAAGAAATGGCTTAGTTGGATCTGCTGGACAGCAATCGCTGACAACAAAGCTGCCAAGAGACCAACCCTGGAACTAAAGACTGTGCGACCAATCATAAAAATGAGCAAAACCGTGAAGGTATCTGAAACGGCCGAAAGCGCACGCCCGGCGTAACGCAAATCGAAAACACTCATCCATTTGTATGGGGCGACGAGATAATGAACCGACTTGAGCGCGTAGTGAGGTAGACTGCCCCAATTAAAGGATCCCGGATTAAGAGTGCTTTCATCGGGATCGAAGACGTTAGACCATTCTTCACCTTCTGGGAATTGAAGATCGTACACCTGGGATAAAAAGGCCCTCTCATCTGGATGAAAAAGACCTCCTTGATCCCAGTCAATTCCCCATAACCGAAGTACCAAAGCTAGCAACAAAATCAGGGCTAAAATTTTCCACGTCGAAAACCCAAACTTAGATTTGCCCGATGGCTGGTTACTTGTACCTAAGTCAGAAATCTGGCGAGCTTCAATATCGGGAGTTCCCACATCCCTTTGTGCGACGTCCTGAGATTTAGCATCCTGTAAATCGTTCATGAATGAGAATTCTAACGTCGGGCACCACCTGCTCGCTGCACGAACGATTCCATCAAAACACCTAATCATGAATCTAACAGTCGAAATCTAAAGAAGTTTGACCCGTGACCTAATCGCACCTACGCTTGATCTTGGCGTTTTTAAGCGCATGGACAACATATAGAAAGTAAAAATCTTCCGTTGAAAACATCCCCATCCCAGCAACTTGTCTCCAGCTCTTTTAATCGAACTGTGCTGCCCAATGGCATACGCGTTCTCTCCAGCAGTTTTAGACACACTAATGCTGTAAGCATCATTTTCCTCTTTGGCGCTGGTTCGAGATATGAGACTCCCGAACTCGCAGGAGCCTCTCACCTATTCGAACACATGCTATTCAAAGGCACGCCTAAACGACCTACTCCAAGGGATATTTCAGAAGTGATCGAAGGAGTGGGCGGTACGTTGAACGCATTTACAGATCGAGAAGTGACCGGGTATTGGTGCCGTCTTGCCCAGCCAAATTACCGAGATGGTATAGACCTGTTATCTGACATGACCCTCAACTCCCTGTTCCGAGAGGAAGACATCGCCAAAGAAAAGCAGGTGGTATACGAAGAAATACGCGCCTCTTTTGACTCTCCTGGTGCACGAGTCTCGATGATGCTGGATGATCTGTTGTGGCCCGACCAACCGATGGGACGTGACATCGCGGGTTCTGTCGAATCAGTCGCGTCAATTTCACGAGATGACATGTGCAAATACCTGGAAACTCAATACGTCGGATCTAACACAGTCATCGCCATCGCAGGAAATATCGAACATCAGGAGGTTGTTGATCAGATCACCGGATCTCTCGGGAGCCTTCATGATGGAAAAATACTCCCCATGTTTCCTCACGAGAAAAAAGTCCTTTCAAAGCGAGTTGCATTAGAACACCGTCCAACGGAACAGGCACATCTTGCAATCGGACTTGCCGGATTTGCAAATGACGATCCCGATCGTCATGCACTTTCAATTATGTCGGTGGTCCTCGGAGAAACTATGAGTAGCCGCCTTTTCGAAGAAGTTCGCGAGCAACGCGGACTCGCATATGACATACATAGTGGTGCTCATTTTTACAGCAACTGCGGTGCGTTCGTGGTTGAATCTGGTATCGACCCGAATCGAGTTGATGAGGCTATTCCGGTGATTTTGAAGGAACTAGGTAAAATGCGCGATGGTGTCACTGAAGCAGAATGGACACAAGCCTTGCAACTGACAAAGGGCAGGATGATGCTGCGAATGGAGGAAAGCCGAGCTGTATCAAGCTTCCTGGGTATACAAGAGCTCATTCGTGGTGAAGTACAGTCAGTCGATGAAGTCATCGCAAACATCTCATCCGTAACCCAAGAAGACATCAAGCGAGCTGCCAACAGAGTCATCAAATCAGAGAATCTTGTACTCGCTATTGTCGGACCTTTTGATGATCCCGATCACTTCGAAGCCATGCTTAACTTAGATTGATAACTGTCAAAACAACTTTATTAGACACTAATTACGAGTGATCTAACGTTTGCAGAATTCGCCCAACCGTGTAAAAAAAACGCTAGGGCTTAAGAAAAAAAGCATTGTAGCTTGCTATTTATGTTGACACGACAAGGACCTCCAACCGACTTTAAATGGCAAGCAGATAATATCCGAGCGCTGCGTTCCCACCTGGAACTTTCGCAAACTGCACTATCGCGAGAAATCGGCATTAGACAGCAGACCATCAGCGAATGGGAGACGGGCATGTACGCACCTCGAGGCGCATCTGTGACCATCCTAACAATGCTGGCTGTTAGTTCGAATTTCCCGTTCGAACAGAGCAGTGAAAGCGAAATAAAATCGACGCGAACCCAAGGGTTCACGCCAAGGCGACTCGCAGACTCTGGCCCCGTGACGCCACAAGCAGATTCACCTGTGCCCGCCCAACGCCTGATGTACGATGCAGCACAGGTTGCCCAGGCTACTCAACGACCCGCTACATATAATTCAACCTACTTCGAGTCTCGTCCATCGGCAACGGTACGAAGACTTGAAGTTCCTATGTAATCAAAATAGATCTCATCGGCAATCTAAGTCTCTTTTATCCGTACCATGCACGCGGCTTACATGTAGTCTGTCCGCTTTGACACTTGCATCAATGTCCGAATAGGATTGCGCCATTGATCAGCGGAGAGAAGACTTGACTACACGTGTGTACATCCTAATTGAGACAACGGTCGGCAAGACAGCAGAAGTCGCACAGGCCCTAGAAGGCTTGAAAATGATTACATCTGTCGACACAGTGACCGGGCCCTTCAACATTATCGCTTTAGCAGAAGCGGAAGATCTAGCAAGTATCGGTGATCTGATCAGTGACGGTATGCACCGCATACAGGGAATTGAAAAAACCATTACGTGTCTATCTGTTAGAAATTGACACATGTTTAGTCCGGTCTACTCCGGAATGGAATGCACAAACATTGCGTTTTGAGTTCACTGCGGAAGAATCTGATTTCAAACGTGACCTGAGCGCGTTTCTCGACAACGCGTTGCCTGATGACTGGCAAGGCCCTGCAGATGAATCACGAGATGACCACTGGGACCTAAACCAAAAAATCAAGCAGGGACTAGCCGGTCGAGGTTGGCTGGTTATGAGCTGGCCAAAAAAATATGGAGGCTCAGATTCATCACCTATGATGAACACCATATTCGCTGAGGAAATGGCGTACCGAAGGGCGCCAGGACACGACCGATTTGGTACACGGATGTTTGGACCAACTCTTATGCGATTTGGATCGGAAGATCAACGCATTGAATACCTCGGCTCAATAGCACGCGGTGAGATTCAGTGGTGTCAGGGGTACTCTGAGCCAAACTCTGGTTCAGATCTGGCATCCTTGCAAACAAAAGCCATCGACAATGGTGATCACTTTACGGTAACTGGGGCAAAGATTTGGACTTCCCTCGCCCACCGAGCCGACATGATGTTCATGTTAGTAAGAACAGATCCTGACTCTCCGCCACATAAGGGAATCAGCTTGATTATGGTCGACATGAAATCTCCTGGAGTCGAAATACAGCCGATCATTAACATGGCTGGCGTACATAGTTTCAATCAAGTGATATTTAACGAGGTGTCTGTCCCAAAAGAAAATCTTGTTGGAGATTTAAACGATGGCTGGCGAGTTGGGATGACGGTATTGAACTTCGAAAGATCTGGTATCGACTATGCAGCCTGGGCTCGTGCCGCTTTAGAAGAACTTGTCGATTATGTGTCAGGTAATGATCCAATCATAGGAACCATTAGTTCAGACCCAATAGTTCGAAGTAATTTAGCAGAATTAAAAACTGAAATAGAAGCTGCCCGACTCATGTGTTTCGATGTCGCATGGCGACAAGGACAAGGCGAAGTTCCGTCTTCAGAAGCGTCGATGAGCAAAGTTGCAGCTACAGAAATCTACACAAAGGTACTTGACTATGGAGTCGAGTTACTAGGAATGTACGGAGTACTTGAGCCCGGGTCCAGCCAATCGGAACTAGAAGGACGTTTTCTAAAGATGAGGATGTTCTATGCCTCTGGACCAATTCTCGCTGGAACCAACGAGATTCAAAAAAACATCATAGCGCAGCGAGGCTTGGGACTTCCCAGGAAGTAAACATAAACATGGATTTCGGACTTACGGAAACACAAGAGCTTATTCGGCGTTCAGCAAAAGAGTTTTTAAAAGACGAATCTAATTCAGAGACGATTCGCGCTGTAGCATCAGGCAATTACGATGCTCTTGAGGACTTATGGAAAAGGATGTTAGAACTCGGCTGGCCTGCACTTATAATTCCTGAGGAGTTTGGTGGGGCCGGTTTTTCTTTTGGTGACCTCGCCGTGCTACTGGAAGAACTGGGGGCGACTCTAGCGCCTGTCCCAATGGTCGAATCTGCGATCACTTCGTGGATTATCGAACGATATGGTTCAGAATCCATGAAGTCAGAAATCCTTCCACAAATTGCATCCGGTGACATTTTATTGACACCGTCGATTGTCGAGCGAAATGGTTCCTGGGACACGTCTTCTACAACAGTCGCAGCCACCAAATCTGGTACTAACCTTGTAATAACAGGCGAGAAAAGATTCGTAGCATTTGCTCAACAGGCTACTCACTCATTAGCAACAATCAGACTGGACAACGGTCAGCCTGCCCTAGTCACAATACCGATATGGAAAGCTGCAGGCGTCCACCAAACTCCAATAGATCATGCTGCAGGAGTTCCAGTATCTTCCATAACTTTCAATGAGGTACTCGTGCCTGAAGTAAATATCGTTGCAAAGGGTAATAAAGCCATTAAAGCTGTTGAAGAATTAGTTTCTGCCGGCGGAGTAGCCCGAGCTGCGCAACTTGCCGGTCTCGGCAAAGCCGTTTTAAACACTACGGTCAGTTACGCAGCTAACCGTGAACAATTCGGGCAACCAATCGGTGCATTTCAAGCTGTCCAACACCATCTTGCTGAAATGGCCATAGCTGCGAAGCAAGTAAACCATCTTGCACACTCGGCCGCTTACAGTTTCTCACGTAACGGATACTCCTACGAAAGAGCCGCACAGGCAAAAATCGCTGCCAGCGAGAAAATTTCAGCCCTGTGCTGGACAGCGCATCAGTGTCACGGTGCAATTGGTTTCACTTGGGAACACGATTTACATCTTTACACTCGAAGAGCGCTGGCATGGAAAACTGACTACGGCGATGCAAATTTTCATAAATCAAATCTCGCTGACGCAATGGGGCTATAAAAACGACGGGTTTAGATGGTGATCCTAATCATCACAATTAGAGGATAATAATCAGGTGGATCAACCTAAATGTATATTCTGCAGTATCGTCGAAGGAGAATTACCTTCAACGAACATTTATTCCGATGACCATTGCATTGCATTCAATGACATTAATCCAGTGGCAAACGTCCACGTGCTGGTGATCCCTCGAGAACACATCACTTATCTAAAAGAGACGACAAAGCGATACGAAAAACTTCTTGGACATTTGATGCGTGTAGCAGCTAAAGTGGCCGAACAATTGGGTACAGCAGAAGACGGTTATAGAGTTACCGTAAATCAAGGAGTAAATGCAGGTCAAATTGTCGATCATCTTCACCTACATGTCCTTGGCGGGGAGCAACTCAATTCACTCTGAACAACACTCACTACTCGAGAGCATGTATCTGCACAGCACAAAAACTGTAGTTCCAGGTACGGTGACTGAAAAGCCGATCACATAGTGCATATAAGTATTCTTTCAGGAACCAGTTACTCTGCCTTCAAATACCGCGAATACCGGCTATTCTGGGTGGCTGCGGCTTTCTCCAATATTGGTATGTGGTCTCTTGTTTACGGTCGTCTTTTTCTAATGCGAACACTTACAGGCTCAGAAGTCATGCTGGGGCTTGTCGCTACAGCAAACTTGGCCCCGGTTCTGATTTTCTCTATGTGGGGAGGTGTTCTCGCAGATAGGTTCAACCGCTTAAAAATTGTCCGATTCACCCGATTAATGTTTGCAGTAGCAACATTTGGTACGGGAATACTAATCCAAAGCGGAGCTGTTGAGCCGTGGCATATTCTAGTTATCTCATCGGTGACCGGGACACTGCTAGCTTTCGATATACCTTCGAGATCTGCAATGGTGGCCTCGATCGTTCCCAAAGATCATCTGGGTGGAGCAATAGCACTCTATTCAATCGTCTTTGGCGCAGCAGCAATTATCGGTCCGATTCTAATTGAACCGCTCGTTTCAAATTGGGGGCTTGAAGGACTGTTCTACATTATAGGTGGGTCTTATGTACTAACCGTCATAACCCTTTTCATGATGCAGACAAAAGGTCACAAAGTAACAGCTACAACTAGAACTGCGTTAGCAGGATTAATAGAGGGATTCGCCTACCTCAAAAAACAACGGTCTATATTTTCCGTGATATTACTTGGCGTCACACTGGGAGTATTTGGAACATCATTCGACACTCTTCTTCCAGTATTCACTGATGAGATCTTCCAGGGCGGCCTTGGAGTTTATGGCCAACTTCTATTAGGAGTGGGAATTGGAGGATTGATTGCCACGGTTGCAATCACACTGATCGGTAATCGAGTCCGACCTGCACTTTACCTTACAGTTGGCGGCGTCGGACTTGGTGTTGCGCAAATCGCCTTTGCACAAGCCAACGTGCTGGATTTAGCAGTCGTTATAGCGGGTGTGATTGGTGGATTCAAAGTCTTAATGGGAACGATGAACACCACAGTCGTACAAACTCTGGTCGACGAAGAATTCCGCGGCCGTGTTATGAGTATCAATCAACTCACCTGGGGAGCATCTGCTCTGGGAGGTTTACTAATGGGTTATTTAGCACAGAGATTCGATGCACCGTTCGCCATGACTCTGGGTGGTTCAATAGCAATTATCGCAACGCTATATGTAGGACAGAGCCTGTTACGTAGTTTCGGTTTCAGGTCAAAACCCAAATTTGCAGGTAACTCAACACAAGAAAGAGACCTCGATAATAAAACGCAAAGTACAAGCTAATCTTTAGATTTTCATCACATCTTTTCTCCGTTAAACCACATTCATTAGTTGCCATAAACCCCCTATTACCGGCATAATGAGCGCTCTCGCTATCAGTACATCGTCACGATGTTGCTAGATAGACACCCAGCACCGGGTTTTCTTGCTGTTATTCCAGTGTTGCCAGCTTGAATATTCTGAATAAACACTTGAAAGGAGAGGGCTCTTGCATCCGTTTGCATACGTTGCCCCAAACACGGTTGAAGAAGCCGTGACCGTGCTTAACGAACATGGTGATCGAGCGCGTCCATTCGCCGGTGGTACCGACCTATTAGTAAAAGCTCGGGCCAACGCCTGGGAATTAGACGCGGTGGTCGACATCAAGAACATTCCCGAGCTTATGAATCTTACGATCGGAAAAAATGGATTGAGCATTGGCGCGGGCGTGCCATGCTACCAAGTGTATGAAAACAGTGAAATCGCTGATGAATACCCAGGAATAATTGATGGAGCATCCATCATCGGTGGGATCCAAATCCAATCTCGTGCGGGCTTAGGCGGTAACCTTTGCAACGCAGCTCCATCTGGTGATGGAATTCCTGCGCTAATTGTGTACAGCGCGATCGCCCGAATCGCAGGACCTAGCGGAACTCGTGAAGTTCCGGTTGAAGAATTCTGCACAGGGCCAAGCCGCACGGTGCTTAAACCCGGTGAACTTCTCGTTAGTATCGAGGTTCCAAAACCTGCACCGAATTCTGGAGCTGCTTACACACGGTTTATCCCTCGTAATGAGATGGACATCGCGGTGGCTGGAGTCGGAGTCTATGTTGTACTAGATGACTCGGGCAATAACTTCGAAAGTGCCAGAATCGCACTATCGGCGGTCGGTCCGACACCCATACTGGCAACAGAGGCTGGTGACAGCATGGCCGGAAAGCCGGTCGATGACAAAATAATTGATACCGCTGCGAATCTCGCCAGAGATGCTGCCAGTCCGATCACAGACATGCGTGGAACAATCAACCAGCGAAAACAACTGATAGAAGTGCTCTCAGGCCGAATGATCAATCAGGCTGTTGAACGGGCAAGAGGCTAAAAAAACATATGACTAAAACATCCCCTAGTAAGGTTCACGTCACAACGACAATCAACGGTCAAGAGCACGAGTTGCTCGTACCGCCGTACATGAGCCTACTCGATACACTCCGTGAGCTAATCGGGCTTACAGGAACAAAAGAAGGCTGCTTAGATGGAAACTGTGGCGCCTGCACGGTTAGCTTAGACGGTCGAATCGTAGACTCCTGTTTAGTACTCGGCCCAGAGGTTGACGGAAAGACCGTTGATACCATCGAGGGTATGGCGACAAGTGAAGGTCTCCACCCGCTACAACAAACCTTCCTTGAAGAAGCAGCGCTACAATGCGGCATATGCACTCCAGGATTCTTGGTAGCCGCGAAAGGTTTATTAGACAACGAGCCTTCACCAAGCGAACATCGAATTCGACACTGGCTTGCTGGCAACCTGTGCCGTTGCACCGGTTACGACAAAATCGTGCGAGCAGTGCAGAAGGCAAGTAACTAATACGTAATTTTAGGCGCATGTCAGTAAATCCTGACATGCACCCCACCTACTACATGGGATGATCTGGAGAGAAAAAATGGTCGAAACATTTAAGCCAAAAACTGACTACAAAGTGGTTGGTACCCGCCCAATTCGACACGATGGTTACGACAAGGTAACCGGACGGGCAATATACGGCGCCGACATGAAACTTCCGGGGTTGATCTGGGCGGTTTGCGTGCGAAGCCCGCACGCCCACGCCAATATTAAATCTATCGATACGTCAGCGGCGGAGGCAGCGGATGGCGTATTTGCGGTCATCACAGGTGCCGATATGCCGGAGGCACCAAACAAACTAGTCGACTTAGGTGAAGGTGCTGTCAACTTCAAATGGGCCTCAAACAAGTTGATGGCGAACGATAAGGTCCTATACAAGGGTCACCCCGTCGCAGCAGTAGCGGCGACCGATAGATATGCAGCTGAGGAAGCCGCGAGAATGGTTGTTGTGGAATATGAAGTACTCCCATCAGTCACAAATGTAGTTGACGCTCTAGCCGAAGATGCTCCTGTTCTCCTAGAAGACTTGGTTGGGGACGATCTGGGTGAAGATGTCACCAATACTAATATGGCAACACACACAAGAGATGAATACGGTGATGTCGAAGGCGCCATGAACTCTGCCGCTCACACCATCGAGCGTGAATACAACATGCAAATGGTTCATCAAGGGTATATAGAACCACATAACGCCACCGCAACTTGGGACGAAGAAAATCGAATCAGGGTCTGGACAAGCACCCAAGGGGCATTTCCAGCACGAACACAAATTGCTGGAATCCTTCAGGTTGATGTTTCCACTGTAAAGGTGACACCACTGGAAATCGGAGGAGGATTCGGAGGCAAGATCCCCATCTACCTAGAACCGATTGCAGCTTTACTCTCAAAGAAGTCCCGCCGCCCGGTCAAAATGGTTATGGAACGAACCGCCGTGTTCGAAACCACTGGCCCAACACCCGGGGCAAGAATGATCATAAAGCTTGGCGCCGATTCAAATGGAAAGCTAATCG
>CAJWJL010000070.1:0-10704 GCA_913042135.1 uncultured Chloroflexota bacterium
TCAACATTGCCTTCAATGATTTTGATTGAAATAAGAAATAGCGAGGTTATTGTCATATGAAAAACTCCTGGGCCGTGCGTAACGCGACTGACGAAGTGCTTGAGCTCTCTGCCCAGTTGGGCGTTAAGAATATTGTCGTCTATGGAGGCCCAGGTCTCGATGCACAAATAGGGTCTACTGATGTTCGTAATGATTGCAGAAATACTTTTGATGATTACGTCGCGATTCGTAAGCGCATGGAGTCTTATGGGTTGAATTTGGTCGCTTGCGAGGGAGGGTTTCTTGCTAATCCTAAATATCATGACTTGGTGTTTGGTGGCCCTAAAAGGGACGCGATTATTGATGGACTGGCGTCCGAAATTACAGACATGGGTCGGGCTGGTATTCCAATATTCGGATACCACTGGATGCCCGCTTCTGTCTGGCGATCAGAGGCGGTAAAAATTCGGGCTGGTGCCTATGCAACGGCTTGGGATAGCAATTCACTAAATCAGTTCGCGATCCAAGATATTTCTATTGCAGGCCATTACGACGTTTCAATTGAAAATATGTGGAGTTGTTTGGAATATTGGATAAAGGCGATTACGCCTGTGGCCGAGACCGCAGGTATTCGGCTAGGCATACACCCAGATGATCCGCCAGTCCCTGAACTGGCAGGAATTCCAAGACTTTTGGGTAGTTTCCAAGCTTTCAAAAGATTGATCGCTATTGTGGACAGTCCAAGTAATGCTATCGAGTTTTGTCAAGGAACGTTCTCTGAGATGGAGGGCGAGGACATATATCAGATGATTGAGTATTTTACTGAGCGACAGAAAGTGCTTTATGTCCACTTTCGCAATGTTTCGGGAACTGTTCCTAAATTCAATGAAGAATTTATTAACACTGGTTATGTGAACATGAAACGGGCGATGGAGATTTACCACGCTGCCGGATATGCAGGGGTTTTTATGGATGACCATTGTCCTTTGGTCAATCACGATGCCGAATTCCCAGGCAATTGGGGAGGTTACCGCTCAAGAGTGTTTGCGCAAGGATACATACAAGCGATGATAGAAGCGGTCACTGGTGAGCGTGTTAAATCAGAACCGGTCTTTAATGTATGAACACGTTCAACACGGATTCAGGTCCCGGGGAAAATGAGACTTGAATCCGTGTTGCCAGAGAGTATCCAAACACTGTAATTATTGGAGTTTTGTCTTGTTGAGACTTTACTCGTTTTCTGTCAGGTCACGTGTAGATCGCCGGCGCGCTGATCTGTGATGCCGTAGGAACGGTGGGAGATCTATAGCTTCGTCATCGCTCATTACTTCTCCAAGAGCTGCAGTTGCAGCAGCTTCTTGTTCAGCAGATGCTTCAGCACTTGGGAAGCCAGTTGCAATGATGGTCATTTTGACTTCGTTTTCCATTTTGGGATCGGTGACCATACCGAAAATTATGTTGCAATCAGGATCAACCATATTGGATACGACTTCGGACGCCTGTTGAACTTCCTGAAGGGTTAGATCGGTACCTCCAGTAACGTTGAAGATCACGCCACGCGCTCCCTCAATTGATACTTCTAGTAGTGGGCTATCGATTGCTGCTTCAGCTGCCATGACTGCTCTATCTTCGCCGGATCCCTGTCCTATAGCCATCCAGGCAGGGCCCGCGTTAGACATGATGGTTTTAACATCAGCAAAGTCTAGGTTTATTTCTCCTGGCATAAGAATGAGCTCTGCTATTGATTGGACCCCTTGACGGAGCACGTCATCGGCCATGCGAAATGCCATGTCCATCGAGAGGCTCTCATTCGACATTATTAGTAAGCGGTCATTTGGAATGACAATCAGAGTGTCGACGACATCTGCGAGGGATTTGATTCCTTCTTCTGCTTGTTTTTTTCTCCGTGCCCCTTCGAAGTTAAAAGGTTTAGTGACTACACCGACTGTTAGCGCACCTAGTTCTTTAGCTACTTCAGCGACAACTGGTGAACCGCCTGTTCCCGTGCCTCCACCCATTCCAGCAGCGATGAACACGAGGTCAGCACCATCTAGTGCGGACTTAATTTCGTCACGATCTTCCTCATGACATTCTCGACCTTTCGCCGGATCTCCCCCAACTCCAAGTCCTCGGGCAGTTCGATCTCCGACCCGTATTCGCATAGGCACATCGGATCGTGAGAGGGCTTGTGCGTCGGTATTCACGGTGATGTATTCCACCTCCGGAATTCGCTCGCGGTACATGCGCGACACGGCGTTTGAACCACCCCCTCCAACTCCTACCACCTTTATCGCGGCTAATCCGATTTCTTCTTCGATTGTTGTCACTGTCTGGTCGACCATTACTTGTTTCTCCTGGGGATCGCTTTGCTCAGATTGAATGAGTTAAGCGGTCGCAGATATTTGGTTTTTGTCACTCGGTCGAATGACGTAGCTAGTTGGTGTAGCGGTTGGGTTTCACTTTGTAGATCTAAGCGCCGGCCGTCTCCTTTTTCAGAGCTTGCCTATCTTTCGGGTTATCTTTTGAAAACCATTTGCGGACTACTGAGAGAACATTCGCCCATAGTTTTTTGGATTCTGAAGACTTAGGGCGTTCGGCGTGACTGCTAGCTGGCAGGTTTCGCATGCCCCACAAGGCAATGCCGGCAGCAGCGGAGTATGCGGGGTCATCAGCTCCAGGTGGCATTCCATCGAGTCCGCGCGGCTTAGCCAGCCTTACTTTTCTTTGGAAAATATATTTTGCTATGTTCAAAAATCCTTCAAGTTTGGCACCACCACCAGTAAATATGATTCGATCGAGCGGTATATCTACCAAATGCGGTTCTTCTAATTTGAATTGGATCATCCGGAATAACTCAGATGCTCGTTCTTTTAAAATCTGTCCGACCTCACGTTTGGTGATTATCAATGGTTGATGCATAGAATGAGGATTAAGGGTGATTTCCTCTTTCATTCCTGTCAGCTCAGGGGCAGCTGTGCCATGTTGGATCTTTAGTTTCTCCGCTTCATCAAAATCGATATCAAAGGCAATGCTCAAGTCGTTTGAGAATTGGTATCCACCTACGGGTATCACAGCTGTATGTAAGACCGCACCATCGTGATACACAGCGATATCTGAGGTTCCTCCTCCTACATCTATCAATATCGCACCTTCTTCTCGTTCATCAGCTGTTAATGCTGCATGTGCACTGGCTAGTGGTTCGATAATCATGGAGGAAATACCAACACCAGCGCCTGAAATAGCATTTTCAAGTTCATTGATTTTTGAAATTGATCCAGTAATCACGTGGCTTTGCACATGTAGTTCACCTGTATGCATCCCCAATGGATTTCGAACACCATGAAGGCCATCCAGTGCGTAGCTACGTGGGATTACATGGAGCAATTTACGATCGTCCGCTAGATCAATGGCACTAGATGCTGCCATCGCAGAAGAAAGGTCGGTGTCAGTGATGACGCGCATCCCTTCACTTCGGGGAACGCTCGTCCATCGATTGCTTGATTCCACATGATTGCCAGTTAATCCGGCATAAACAGTATCTACATCGACTCCGGCATCTTCACTGGCTGTTTCTATAGATTTCACTACTGCGGATGTGACAGCTGCGGGGTCTACAACTAACCCCTTACTCATGCCCTCACATGGGACTACACTGAGTCCAGTTACCTCAATTCGATGATCCGGACGCTTTCGGGCAATGATCGTACACACTTTGGTTGTGCCTATATCTATGGCTACTTTGAAGTCCTCTTGCAACATGATGATCTCCTATGTCGGTTGGGTGGGATGGAAAAATAGATAGGGATGACTTAGAGGTGTTTGTGTATCAGGGGGTTCGGTATTCATTCTGGCGTCGGTCAAAGTCGTAAACTGAAGTTGACGGCAATGAATTTGGGGGCCGATATAGGCTGACTTGGAGGCGATGTTCATATCCTTTCTGCCACTCTTAACTTGGCACTACGAGCGCGTCGGTTTGTTTCGATCTCTGATTCAGTTGGAGTCAAAGGGCGCCGCGAGACCATTTTTAAAGTGGCAAGGTGATTACATTTGCAAATGGGTGTGCCAGGCGGGCAAATGCAATCAGAAGCCTGTTTCCGGATGAAATTTTTGACTATGCGGTCTTCAAGTGAATGATAAGAAATAACAGCTAGGCGCCCACCTTGTCCAAGTAGAGAAACAGCCTGTTCGAGGGCGGTCTCTAACGCTGATAGTTCGTCATTCACGGCTATACGAATAGCTTGGAACGTTCGAGTGGCGGGATGCATGCGCTTTCCGCGCCTTGGACTCACTTTTTCAATCAACTCTGCCAACTCCAACGAAGTGTTGACCGGACGGTTATGTACGATTGCTTTGGCAATTCGTCGTGCGGCTCGGTCTTCACCGAGGTGGAAAATTAGATCGGCAAGTTCAGATTCAGCATATTGGTTAACTATGTCGGCAGCTGTTAATTGTTGCTCGAAGCTGAATCGCATATCGAGCGGGTCAGATCGCCGGAAGCTGAACCCTCGTGATTCCCGATCGAGCTGAAGTGACGAAACTCCAAGGTCAAATAGCACTCCGTGAACCGGTACGAATTCATATCTCAGCGCTGTTGCTCGTATGTCTCGGAAATTGGCGTTGATCGCCAGGAACGCATCACCATGCTCCATGAGTCGTTCGGTCGCTACAGTTATTGCTTCTGCATCTGCATCCAGACCGAGTACCTGACCGCCTGGCTCAATAGCGTTTAAAATGGATTTAGAATGTCCACCTTCACCGAGGGTTCCGTCGATATAGCGACCACCTGGATGCGCCTTCAGTGCTTGGATAATTTCCGGTATCATCACCGGAGTGTGATGAAGTTCAAGGCCCATGAGAATCACTCGTCCGTCTCCACTTCGGTTTGTGCTAGTAGCTTGTTGATTTTGGGCGCTGATTCAGCGATTTCACTTGCTTGGGCAATCAATGATTTTCGTTCCCTAGCCCAGGCGTTGATTGACCAAATTTCTATGAACCTGCCCGTGCCGACTATGATCACGTCTTCGCCCAACTCGGCATACTCACGTAACTGTGATGGAATGACGATTCGTCCGCTGCGGTCGAGTTTTCCTGTGAAAGCTCCTGAGAATGTGAGGCGAGCGAGTTTCCGTGCGCTTGCTGATGTGCTCGGTTCTTGGGCTATGTCGCTGGCGGCGCGTTCCCATTCTTTGGGAGTGTAGACGACTACACACTTGTCGTAGGCACGTCCGAGGATAATGCCATGTGCGAACGCGATTCTGAACCGTGCAGGAATAGCCACCCTACTTTGAGGATCGATTCGATGTTCGTATTCGCCAGCAAAAATCATGAGCTTGTGTTTGGTAGAAAATCTGCTTTGGATTATCTTGATTTCCATCCTATTTAACCCAATACGCGACAAATTGTGCCATATTACCACTTTAAAGGACAATAGATTCAGAGCCTGTTTTTGATGTAATTTCCACGTGACGAACGTACTCTGGGACGTGCTAGGATCCGGAGAATTAACTATGTACGTTTGCGATTTGAGTTCAACAATTCCTGTATCCGTACGTTGGTACTATGGTGCAGTCCAATTTGTGAGAATGAATAGAATGGCTTGTTGAATTGAAGGGAGATAGCGCAATAGTTGCCTACGCGGTTTTAACTAGTAGTGATAAAGGGTCAGCCGGAAAACGCACCGACACAAGTGGCGATGCTGTTGTCGAAATGATGCAAAATGCGGGTCACACTCTTGTTGCGCGTACAATTTTGCCGGATGAATTCAACGAACTGTCTGAACAAATAATTGCGTGGTCTGATGCCGGCGAAGCTGATCTTATTCTCACCACAGGTGGTACCGGGCTTTCCAGTAGGGATGTCATGCCAGAAGTGACGAAGTCTTTGATCGAATTTGATATACCAGGTATGGCGGAGGCCATGAGATCTGAATCCTTGAATGTGACGAAGATGTCGATGATTTCAAGGGCTGTCGTCGGCGTACGTGGATCAACGCTAATAATTAATCTGCCAGGGAGTACTGCAGGAGTGACGGATAATCTGGCGGTTGTGGTCCCAGTGATAACTCACGCTGTAGAAGTGCTGCAAGGTCGAGAGCGAGGATCGCACCCTACCTGACCCGACTCGATCTTTGTTGGAAAGTCATTGTTACTGGTAATAATAATTAGTATTTAAAGTTAACGAGGTTAGGGAGTTGCATTGGTGGTTTGATGTAGTTGATTGTCGGATATACCAGCGCGTTGTATTACAAGCCCTGGGCACGGGAACTGTTCGTTTATAAGCCATGAAGATTTCGATAATAACGTTATTTACAGATATGTTTGAAGGTCCATTTCGCACCAGTATTGTCGGTCGGGCAATTAAATCGGGCTTGTTGGAAATTGATCTTGTGCAGTTACGTGAATTTGCTACAGACGATCGTAGAACAGTAGATGAAGCTCCCTTTGGTGGCGGTCCTGGTATGGTACTTAAGCCGGGGCCATTAGTTAACGCTGTTGATTCGATAGTTGGCGATTCAGCATCGGAAATGAAACCGCATGTCATCCTTATGTCTGCACAAGGGCTTCCGTTAACTCATCGCCGCGCACATCAACTGTCTCAAAAAGATGAACTAGTGTTGGTGTGCGGGCATTACGAGGGCGTTGACGAGCGTTTTATACAACATTGTGTGGATGAAGAAATTTCAATTGGTGATTTTGTGATGACAGGTGGTGAGATACCTGCGATGGCGCTTACTGATGCCGTCGTTCGATTAATACCTGGAGTGCTTGGTGGTGAGGATTCCGCTAAGTATGATTCATTCACTTATGGATCGGATGCGTTGCTTGAAGGTCCGGTTTATACCAGACCGGCAAACTACCGTGGGATGAAAGTACCGGAGGTATTGTTGAGCGGTGACCATTCGAAAATCAATGCATGGAAACGCACTCAAGCTTTGCACAGAACTGAGGCTCGGCGACCCGATCTACTCAAGAACTGGCCACCAGATGAGGCGTCTTGATTTATGCATTTGTCTCACAGTTGTAAAAAAACGACTTTGATTGGTATTGCTGCTGACAGCTATGACGTTATAGAATTCTATTCTGCATTAACACACCTCGACGCCTCTGGGCGTCTTTTCGCGATGAAAGAATTTAGATATGGATGCCGCATCATTGATTGAGCGAAAAACGCTTGACCACATCGATGACTTCCAACCTGGCGACACTGTCACGGTCAACCTTCGAATTGTTGAGGGAGATCGGCAGAGAGTCCAAGCTTTTCAAGGTAACGTAATTTCCGGACGACATCTTAATTCAAAGAGTCCATCTGCTGGAGATACCTTTGTAGTTAGGCGTGTGTCATATGGGGTGGGTGTTGAACGAATTGTTCCGTTTCATTCCCCTAATGTTGAATCTGTGAAAGTTACTCGTCGTGGGAAGGTTAGGCGTTCCCGACTTTACTATCTGCGTGGGCTTACGGGACGAAAAGCGCGGATCAAAGAACGGCGTTAGGGTTAACTGAACTTCCTGCATGAAGCTGGACGTGGATTGCTTAACTTCATCTAACTTTTGAGAAACGTTGCTTAATTCCGCTTCGTATTTGGTTTATGGTTGACCACTTCAAGTCATAGTCGATAATGGACTAGATCTGACACCACTGATCACCTGGAGTAGCGAGTGCTGTTCGCTGAAGTAGCCGTTGATTTTCCTGACCAACGAGCACGTACTTTTACCTATAAAGTACCCAACGATCTTGAGCTTGTGGTTGGCGATTTAGTATGGGTCCCCTTTGGCCCTCGCACTCTTCAAGGTGTGGTATTTGAGATTAATAAGTTTGAGCCTTCAGGGCTTCAAAAAATTCGTTCAATCAATGCACGCACTGTCGGTGGTCCGTTCATCTCACAGGATTTGATTGATGTTGCTCGTTGGGTGGCCAAATACTATCGGACAACACTTTTCGCAGCCTGTTCTTTGCTACTGCCTCCTGGAGCTTCTTCCAAATTGCGTGTTTGGTTATCCCCGGGAGATTCTCGCGGTAATTTCTCAAAACAGGAGCAGCGGGCTTTCGATTACATTCGAAAGCGGAGTCGAGCTCCCAAGTCACGTGTGATTCGACTATTAGGTATGGGAGGAGTCTCAATTGTTGAGCGTATGATTCGACAGCGTTTTATTGTTGCGCAGCCTGAGTGGGAGAAACCGCGTGTGTCGGCTGTCTTCACTAATCGAATCGAGCTGGCTGCTGGTGAATCACAGATAAATCCATTAATTGACCGGTATGCAAATACGAGGTCATACAGGCGAGCTGAATTACTTGTTTGGTTCCGGTCTGGAAAAATCGCTCAAACTAAATCTTCATTGAATAGTCTGTTTGGTGTCACTGCAGTCAAATGGGCTTTTGATCAACACCTTTTGCGAATACGAAAAATCAGAAGAGATCGCGATCCTTTAGCAAATCATTTTTTCCAACAGGCATTTCCTCATTCACCCACAGTTGCGCAAAATGAAGCGATCGAACAGATCGTAATGCAAATTCAATCAGATAAATCATTAAAGAAGTCTAATGAAAGGCGTTTTTTACTGCATGGGGTCACTGGTTCTGGAAAGACTGAGGTTTATCTACAGTCAATTGAGGCTTGTATTGCAGGTGGCAAAAGGGCCATATTTCTCGTGCCAGAGATCGCATTGACTGCACAAACTTTAGAACGAATTGCATCTCGATTTCCTGGAAAAGTTGCATTACTGCATTCAGGGTTGACTGTAGGGCAACGTTATGACCAGTGGTGGCGTGTTAAACACGGGGATTTCCAGATTGTGTTGGGTTCACGCGGGGCGATTTTTGCACCGGTGGACAATCTAGGACTTATAGTAATCGATGAAGAGCACGAATGGACTTACAAGCAGGGAGACCAAGCGCCTAGATATCATGCTCGGGTGGTTGCTGAACGTCTTTCCGAACAGACAGGGGCTGTTTTAGTTTTAGGCAGTGCCACTCCTGACGTTTCGAGTTATCGATCTGCCCGATCTGGGCGCTATCAATTACTTGAACTTCCTGATCGATTAGGCTCGCGTCTTGAGGCGCGAAGCTCAAAACTCAGTTCGTCGTTGGCGGAGACTGAAATTGTCGACATGCGGCAAGAGCGTGCCGAAGGTCACTTTGACATGCTCAGTCGTAAGTTGATTGACCGGATGCGGGATTCTTTGGCTGGAGGCGGGAAGGTAATTTTATTTCTTAATCGTCGTGGATCTGCATCTTTTATACAGTGTGTGGAATGCGGTAAGGTTCGTGAGTGTCCAAGGTGTGATACCTCGCTTACTTTTCATCGTGATTTTGATAATTCAAGTGCCTCTGGTGGGAAACTACTTTGCCACTATTGCAACTATAGAGTTAGATCTGATTCGGTGTGCCCTGTCTGCGCAGGCAAACAGATGAGAAGGTCATCCCCTGGAACACAGATGGCTGCAGAAGCTGTTCGCGAGTGGTTTCCTCGAACTGAGGTCATACGTTGGGATTCAGATACTGCTAGAACTGCTAGAGACCATCACAGGATATTGAACGATTTTGTGCTGAGTGATTCTGGGGTTCTTATCGGGACTCAAATGGTTGCAAAGGGTCTTGATATTCCAACTGTTACGCTAGTTGGCGTAATTTCTGCTGACACTGGATTGGCTGTGCCTGATTTTCGAGCAGGAGAACGTGCCTTTCAGGTTCTTACCCAGGTAGTTGGAAGGAGTGGTAGGGGTGTATGGGATGGTAGGGGGCTTATCCAAACATTTAATCCTGAGCACTATGCCATTCAGGCAGCTGCAGACCAAGATTATGAACTGTTTTACGATATTGAACTTCGCATGAGAGCTTCTCATGCAAACCCACCTTTTACAAAAATAATCAAACTTACCCATTCTGCCGTAGACGCGTCAAAGGCTGAATATGAGGCTAAGCGCATGTCTGAAATGTTGGGGAATGCTCGGGAATCTTATGGTGAAACGGGTGTTGTGGTTATCGGCCCAACTCCCGCTTATCCTTTGAAGTTGCGCGATATGTATCGCTGGCAAATCTTGATCAAGGGCTCGCATCCTGACAGACTTCTTGAATTAGTGCCACCTGGTTCGTTATGGGTTGTGGACATCGACCCGGTCACCTTGGGTTAGTCCAATCTAAGTTAATGAATACAATTCTGTTTTCTAATTTTGTTGAAAGGTGTAATTTTGTCACTTAGACGAATAAGGGTATTCCCCGATCCTATTCTGCGGAAGAAATGTAGGATTGTTCGTCGTGTAGATGAAAAAGTCCGTGAGTTGGCCAATGACATGATTGAAACTATGGATGCAGCTGGTGGAGTGGGACTTGCTGCAAATCAGGTGGGTGCTCTGCAGCGTGTAGTGACGTTACATTTGCCAGGGGAGGAGTCAGGAATAATTCTGGTGAATCCTGAGATCAGAGATACTCAAGGGGAAAGAGAAGTTATAGAAGGATGTCTGTCTCTGCCGGGATACGAAGGTATGGTCAAGCGATCAATGATCGTCAAGGCTAGATGGCTTGATGAGAATGGCTCAAAAATTAAAGTTACGGCTGAAAACCTATTTGCCCAGGCTCTTGAACACGAAGTGGATCACCTGAATGGGATTTTGTATGTTGATCATTTGCAGGAACATGAAAAACTAGCGGCCGCAGGAACGCATATTGCCGAAGGTCAGCCGCACATGCATGATTTAGAAGTTGAATTACACGTTGAGCATAATGATGAAG
>CAJWJL010000071.1:0-10676 GCA_913042135.1 uncultured Chloroflexota bacterium
AATGAGATGACTTTTGAACTCTGTTACCCACATACCGTCTGCATCTAGCGCAAACGATCGGTAAGGATCCCATGCTTCTGCTGGAATAGATTGGAAAACCAGACCCGGATCACGAGGAGGTGGCAGCGTGTCTATTACGGTTGTGATCTCGTAGTTTCCAATTGTTTGTGATTGTGTCATACGTTTCTAAATTAATTTGTGTTTTGGTTTAGGCGAGTTGGTTGAATCTTTTAATTTTTATTTAAAAACTTATTATTGATTCAATTCATTCCTGGATTCATGGTCTGTATTTTGTTGTATCACAGTGAATTGTCTGGGGATCACTTTGCATGTAAGTAAGGACTAACTGTCAAGGTGTTTACGTGTGAAATATTAATCTAAAGCATCACGCCCTGGATGTATTCTCCATCTGTCCAGGTTGGTTCCGAATCAAGATGCTCCATTAATTGCTTGAACGATTCATTTTGTTCGGGGCTGTTTGCGTTAGCTATATGTGCTTCTTTACTTTCAAACACAGCGACACCTATTAAATCCGCATTATCATCGTCAGGTTTCATTAAGAACCATGCGACTCCTCCCTTCGGAGTGTTTCCATCCATAAGTTCTAATAAATCTTGTTCGTGGCCAGGTTTAACATTCAAGTTAAATATAGTTCCATACATAAGTTCACCCCTTAATCGTCTAGTTTAGGTTGGCTGCCAGCTAAACATAATCATTAGTTTTGAAGATCCGGCAAGTTACGGTCCTTATCTCTTTACTGACCGTATGTTGATTTACCTCATGGCATTGATATTCCTAGATTTAATTCCGAGTTTATCGAGTTAAACCAGTCAACGACTTCTCGATGATATGGGATTCCGTTTTTCTGACGAATTTCAGTTTCTTCATGTTCTGGTAGCCCTGCATAGAAAACTCGTTCGTGACCGGGTGCAGGTTTGGTGTTAGCGAGCTTGTGCAGCAGTTTATCCATGTCGTCTTTGAAATCGTCGACATCAAGGAAAGCGTCAACATTGAAGGCCATGACGAAGAATGAATAGCTTCTATCAGCAATAAAGCCCGGGCCGTTTCCTGACAATATTCCCGACATGATGTCGGCTATTGCTGCAAATCCGTATCCCTTGTGTCCGCCGTTTTCTCGGATCCCACCAAATGGCAGCATTTTGAACTGCCCGAATTCTGGCACGTCAACTGCTTCCATGATTGGTGATCCATCGAGGTTGGCGATCCATCCGGGTTCGATTTTAGAACCTATTCGCCGGGTTAGTGCCAACTTGTTTGCCGCAACTTGGGTGGTGGCTACATCAAATACGAAAGGGGGCATTTTGTTTGCTGGTGCGCCCCATGCGATAGGCTGGGTTCCGAATGCCGGTTCGGCACCGTGTACTGGCAACATTGCTCCGCCACCTGCCGAAACCATTGCCATTCCAATCATGTCTTGTTGTATTGCTTGCAAAACATAATAGGCGAGCATTCCGAAGTGAGCAGTGTTTTTAACTGCGACAGCACCCATGCCATGTTCTCGGGCTTTTTCGATCGCCAGGTTCATTGCGCTCGGACCAAGGTGCAATCCGAGTCCTTGATCTCCATCCCAGGTTGCTGTTACAGACGATTCCCGTACTGTTTTAACATTTGGACGTGCGTTGTAAGACTCATTGCTGTAACTTTCAACATAGGCGCGCAGCATATTTGAGATCCCGTGGCTCTCACAGCCCCTTAGATCACTGGTGATCAGAACATCTGCACATGACTTGGCTTCGTCCGACGGCAAACCCATTTTTTCGAAAATTGCCTGTGTTCCGGCTCGTGCGGTTTTTTCAGAAACTAATACCTGGTCTTCTTCAGGTACTAAAAAGTGTTTGAGCATCGGGTTGTATGTTCTTTCATTTTCTATGATGTATTGTGCCAAGCATTCTCATTAATGCAGGCAATCCCATCGTGGGAATCGCTTTATAAAGGCCTGCTTATGAAGAATTGATTGTTAACGCGACAAACATCTACCTGGAGGAAAGCTCGATTCTTCAAGCTAAATACTGGTCTATTCCTTCCGTATATGGGCCATCGCTGGATGGGAAGCAAGCAGTTTTTGCTCGATCGGCACCTACTACCACGATGTGGCAATTTTCTGCTGAATCCATGATGTTCATAGTTATTTCTTGTCGCTGTTGGTGTGTAAGTTGTTCAAGCCATCGCCAATCGTCACTAACTCGTGACTCGCGAACACCACCATCCTGTTCAAATGGCATGTATTCGATCATGTGTCCAAAACTACCTACAGCGTTTTCATGTATAAATTCTTTGGCCGCTTGCTTTGAAAACCCCTGGTTTCCTACAGGCTGGGCAACGTCAGGCGGCATGAAAATCAAACGTTCTGCTCCACCGCGTATACCAACTTTACCGCCTTGCAAACTACGGGTTCCAAAGACACAGCCATAAGCCAGAGTGCGTAGTAATCCTTCCGCTGTGTGATTCCCTTGATCTTGCAGGTCAAGTTCTCCATTGGTAACGAAAATGGTCACAGTACTTTCGTCCGCATCGAAACCTTGATCAACGTGCAACGGATCCCAGGGACTCATCTTTTCGTTTTCAGAAACGCATTGGATGAACTTGCGAGTAGTCCCGATAGTATCCATATCCATTAAGCCCGGGTACCAATAACCAATATTTCGGAAACACAGTGCGAACGCGCGTCCCACAATAGTATTGACCTGGTTATCTCTGCCGGGGCCTAATGCAGATTTTGGATTGAGTCCAATCTTTTCACCAATAGGACCATTTACTACAAGCAGTGGTGCCTCAGGACTGGTAGACATTAAAAGCGATTTACCGCCGTCTTTATGTAGCTTGGACATGCCTTTGACTGCAGCGATAACAACGGGCAAATGTTCAGGTTTTGCTCCAGCCATCACTGCGTTAATAGCAATCTTTTCTACTGTGGCTAACCCAAAACCAGGCGGCATATCACAAACTACATGATCAGCTGGAAGGCAGGTTCCGGAGAGCATTTGATCAACAGCCTCACGAGTTGGTGGGTGGAGTAATAAACCATCACCAAGATCCTCCAACATGAAATCTTCGTTCATCTTAAGGATCGCGTCATGGCGGTCTTCACCTTCATAAACGCGTGTGTTCACTGTATCGATACCAGAGCTCCGCTCAGAGATAGAACTGGTAAGACACCCTACGAGGTCATCAATGGCGTCTTCTGTTTGAGATATGCATAATTCCGGTTCTAGGTTTCGGTAGATCCTCGGAACAATTACCCATTGGAGATCCGGCATACCAAAAGCACGTGAACTGGCTACGGCGTCTTCTTCGAACCTACCGGAGACTAACGCGACGGCCGGACGCCCGACTTTCTCGAGCTCTATCATGTCGTGGACCATCCACGACGCACATGTCCCTCAGTCGGCTGTGGCGCCGATTACGACGTCACACTCCTCTCCTGCTTGTTTGACGATTGGAGGTGGTGCTGGGTAGTTTCCACCGGTGTAGAAATTTACGGTTACATCATCAAACCGTTCTTGGAGCATCTCTCCTGCACGCTTTAGTGCAATGTCTCCACCATGTGTCCCGCTCCATAAAAGTCCGACGGTTTTTCCGTCTAGTGATACTGGTCGTGGGCTGGCGTTCATAGAGTTGATAACTCCGCGTTGCTGTGCAACGGGATTTATTACCTCGAGCAAATGCATTCTAATGACCTTCCGTAATATTCAGAGACCCTTATTGAAAAAAGCATGTAGCTAACAATTGGCATACGCACCAGAAATTTTCAAATATTGCGGTATCTTATTCGCCTTTAGAGTTGTAAGGCAATCATTTGTTTCGATTGCATCACTTGTTTGGTACTTCTAAATGGCGACGTTTACGAAATTTTCATTCCCTCTCGCCAGAGGCATGACTTCAAAAAAGAGAATATAGCTCCGTGTCTTTTAGCGATCAAATAAAACGATGTGTTCTCCGGCATCCTTTCGAATAGCATCAAGACTACAAAATAAAATCAACTTCGATTATGATGCGGGCATACGGTTAGAGCATCGTATTAAATTCGGTCTTTAGTGATTGTTTTTGCGGAGGTCACGTCGAATCATGGTTCAAGCGGTAAAAACCCAAACTGATCCAGCCCTCGTTGCTCATCTTTATAGGCGTGTTGGTTTTGGTATCACTCGGGAACAGGTCGATCGACTTTCTGGGCGGGATTATGCTGACATCGTAGAATTTCTTTTAAATCCGTTGTCATCTAACGGTGTTCATGATGATGAGGTAAGTCGTTACATGGGAGGCGAGTCGCCTCACGCTTACCTGGCAACCTGGATTTTCAGAATGATTAATTCTGAAAATCAGTTGCAGGAAAAGATGGCTTTATTTTGGCATCATGTTTTCGCAACCGGACTTGCTAAGAACGAGCATGTGCTTTCTGCTTCGAATCAAATAGAGATGTTTCGCGGTAACGGCATGTCTGATATGCGCACGATACTTCTTGACCTATCTCGCGATCCTGCGATGATTTTTTGGCTTGACAATAACGAAAACCATAAATCTGAGCCTAACGAAAATTATGGACGTGAGTTGCTGGAACTTTTTTCACTTGGAGTCGGCAATTACACAGAAATAGATATTAAAAATGCAGCTCGTGCCTTTACAGGTTGGACTTTCGCTCAATCACCACCCTTATACCCGCACGGTTACTACCCATGTGATTTTGTCTTTGAAGAGGAAAATCATGACAACTCTGAAAAGGAATTTTTAGGGCATACGGGTAATTTTGATGGGGGTGATGTTATAGACATTATCGTTGACCAGCCCGCATGCGCTGCGTTTATCTCACGTCACCTCTACAATTTCTTCGTTGCAGATGAACCCCAGGTACCTACTTGGAACGAAGTGGCACCGCAGGACCCTCACCTGATCGATGCAATGTCAGAGGCTTTCATGAACTCTGGTGGTGATATCAAATCGGTGCTTCGCGTGATGTTCAATTCAAATGCATTTAAAGATGCTCGATTCAAGAAGGTAAAAAGCCCTATTGAATTGGTAGTTGGAATCTTGAAAATGGTTGGTAATTTCGATGATTTTCGACCCGGTCTTTCAGCATATGCCGATTCGACGACTGTCGTGATGGGTCAGAAACTTCTTGATCCCCCATCCGTCGAAGGTTGGCACACCGGAAAAGAATGGATTGATGGCGGTAACCTAACTGAGCGGGTTAATTTTGCAGTTAGTGAGATTGGAGATGGGGAATCGCTTGGTGTTCAACAGATTATTGATCGCATCCTAAATTGCGGCTCACTTGTTGCGCCAGAAGATTTTGTTGATAGTGCCCTCGACGCTATGGGACCAATTACGGTGGAGGATTCTACCTCCGAGGCGCTGATGAAATTTGCGAGAGATTCTGAGGGTATTGATGATCGTTTAAGGGCAGTGCGTATTATCAGCCTCATAGTTTCCACGCCCGAATACCAGTTTGCTTAATCTTTGAAAGATCAGGAATTAATTAAATGGCTAATAATCTAAAGGGAAAAGCGCCAGTCTTGGTTGTACTTCAAATGACTGGTGGCAATGACTTTATGAATACCCTGGTTCCGTACACGTCTGGTTTGTATTACGACTCTAGGCAGACGGTTCGAATCACCGAAGACCGCGTGCTTGAGCTGAATGATCAATTGGGATTTCATCCTGCGGCGGCACCACTCAAGGATATGTTTGATGCTGGGGACGTGGCAATTGTTCAAGGCATAGGTTACGAGAATTCCAACCGCTCTCACTTTCGCGCAATGGATATTATGCACACTGCTGAACCGAATGCGATTGCCACAGAGGGTTGGCTTGCAAAGGCAATCAGGCAACTTGATCCTGAGGGTAAGGATGTTTTAACTGGAGTGAGTTTCGGGCGTGGTTTGCCCCGCGCTATGGCCGCTCCCGGGGTTCGGGTCACATCCGTCGGAGACCTGGATACCTATGGCCTCATGACATCGGTTGATATCAAGGAAGACCGAGCTGAGGCGATGGATATTTTCAAGCGGTTTTATACGCCGGCAATCGGCAGTGGTGCGACCATGAGTTACCTCCAGCAGACCGGCGATGATGTATTAACAGGGATCGATCAACTACAAACGGTTCCGGGTGGTTATGAGTCGACCGTTGAGTATGCTGATAATCCCATTGCAAAGAACTTGCGAGATGTGGCAAGGACACACATAGCTGGTCTTGGGACTCGTATTTTTTACGTTCAACATGGCGGATATGATCATCACGCGGTAGAGATGCCAGCTCACGAGAAGCTTCTAGGGGAGCTTTCCGGAGCCTTGCGGGATTTCATGGATGATTTACGCGAGCACGACTCAGCTGAAGAAGTCGTCGTGTATGCATTCACAGAGTTCGGTCGTCGTGTCCAAGACAATGGCAGTGGCACAGATCATGGTTCCGGTGGCGGTGCATTTATTATCGGCGATCGCGTTGAGGGTGGGCTTTACAGTGAGTATCCGTCTCTTGATCCCAAGACTTTCGCCAATGGAGAAGATCTGGAGCACACGTTTGACTTCCGTGGTGTCTACGCAACGCTTCTGGAGCAATGGATGAGCATAGATTCGATTGATATCGTCCGCGGCAAATACGAACAGCTGCAGCCATTCCGTGTGGCTTAGTAATAAGTTGGAGAATATTTGATGCCCAGGCCATATGGTTTATTACGAGCAGGCTTTCCGTATCTCAAATCGTTGGGTATGCGCAGATTGACCAACTTCCCAATCGATATAGCTTTAGGATCTGAGGGGTGGATGTATGTTTTATGCCGTCAGGACGGTACTGCTTTGGTGCGGAAGTATTCATTTGAGGATGAGGATGGTGGCAGTTTCGGTGACGTAGGGGACGACGAAGGAAAACTTCAGTGGCCGGTATCGATAATTGCTGACTCAGAGGAGAATCTCTTTATTTCTGATGAGGCCTTAAACAGGATTTCGTGTTTTTCCAGCGATGGTGAATTTATATCCAGCTTCGGCGAGTATGGAGCTGAAAAGGATCAGTTGGACCGCCCGGCTGGTCTTGCATTCGATGCCGAAGAGAATATTTATGTGGTTGATTCAAAAAACCACCGGGTGCAGAAGTTTACGAAGAGTGGAGAATTGATTCTGGGTTGGGGCTCCCATGGTGATGGTGAAGGGCAGTTCGACTTGCCCTGGGGGATAACAGTTGATGAACTTGGCGACGTTTACGTGGCTGATTGGCGTAATGATCGCGTTCAAAAATTCACATCTGAAGGAGATTTCGTCCTGGAGTTTGGTCGTTCTGGTGCAGGGAATGGAGAATTTAACCGACCAACGGACGTTACAGTCGATTTGGACGGCGATATTTATGTTTGTGATCGCGGCAACAACCGTGTTCAGTTGTTCAATGCAGAAGCCGGCTATGTTGATAAATTTGTCGGTGATGCCACGCTGTCCCAGGTAGCACGAGAGTACATGATGACTAACGCCAGTCCAAACCGCATAAGGGACATGGCTATCTTGGAACCTCAGAAATTGCTTCGCCAGCCAAGGTCTATAGCGGTTGACTCCGAGGGTCATCTTTTCATTACCGACACGGGGTCTTACCGGATCCAGGTGTACCAGAAAGAGGCTATGCACCTTGAACCGCACCAGTTTGCGCCTCCAATGAGGTCGGTCACTCTACACCAAGAGTAATGCGGAGTCGGGTTACCGATATCTGTATTGCTAATTACCCAGGTTGGTGGACTAGCCGGATCTGGCGTTAGTGGATGATATTCAGTCAACCTATGTCAGCGACGTATGTTGTCTAGGGTTTTATGGTTTTGAGCTATGATGTTGTTATTAACCTACGATAGTCTTTAGAAAAACATTAATTTGGTAGAAGAACTTAACTTAAAACAGAGAATAAAATCAGGCGATATCACGATTGGTGTGAGTGTGCCATGGGATGCAACTAAGTCACTAATTGAAGACATTTGGAGCCGAGACGGCGAGTACCATTTTATAGCTGTAGATTCGCAACATAGTCCTCTGGTTGAATCACAGTTAGCGAGCATATTTGTTGCGGCACAAGATTTATCAATACCTGTTCATTTTCGGATATTACATACGAATATGACCTACCGAATCGGTAACTGGTTAGATCTAGGGGCAAGTGGTATTGAGGTTCCGCAAACCGAGACCGAGGATAGTGCGCAAGATGCTGTGGATTATTTTTACTATCCACAAGTTGGGAAGCGAAGCTGGGGCGGGGTAACGAGAGTTGGCGTAGATCAGCGTCACCTAAAATTTCCTACAGTTGATTCTGATCGTGTTGATTATGCGAATTGGTGGAATAGCTTTGGGGTATTGATGCTTCAGGTTGAATCGATTAACGCCATAGAAAATATTCCCAGATTAGCGAAACCAGGGATTGATTGTGTTTCTTGGGGTCCCAATGATCTAGCATTTGACCGTGAAGCAAATCCAAACCATCCGTTGGCAGCGTCGGATGAAGTTTGTATTGAATATGCGGTAAAAGCCTGCAATGAGTCGGGTATTAAATTAATGATCCGTAATAACGACTATACACAGCGCGAAAAATATATTGAAATGGGTGCAACCGTTCTTCTCGAGAGGCCAAGGAATTAATTTAGGGAGATTGCCTGAGTGTTGGGGCATCACTTTAATCACCCAATGTCTAGAGACTGATCTGTTATGTGTTTGAGTTAGGTTTGTTTCGAAGAGAGATTATTTTGGAATTTGTGTACTTGTTTTCAGGTGTATTGGTGGGGATTATCACAGGGCTTCTTATTGGAGCGCTGCGTTGGAAATCCCAACTTTCGACTGTAAAAGCTGAGGTGGAAGCCGAACGTGATGCGGCGAAGCTAATCAACGCAAACGCATCAGAGATGAGTGATCGGTTTAAGTCCTTGGCTGCCGAGTCATTGAAAAATAATTCGGAATCATTTCTCACTCTCGCCAAGGAAAATCTCGGCACCTTTCAGCAACTGGCGAAAACCGATTTAGACAAAAAAAAGGATTCCTTCGAACAACTTGTGAAGCCGGTTCAAGAGTCGCTTAAAGAGGTCGGTCAGACCTTGCAGTTGATAGAAAAAGCGCGTATCGGTGATCAAAGCTCACTTAAGTCTCAAGTGGAGAATCTTTCCAAGCAAACGGGCGAACTTGCTAATGCTTTGAGGCGTCCGGCTATCAGAGGTAGATGGGGCGAGATGCAGCTTCGGAGGGTAGTCGAAATAGCGGGTATGACGGAGTACTGTGATTTTGATGAACAGGTTACCGTTGAGGGACCGGAAGATAAAAGATTACGTCCTGACATGACCATCAAACTTGCAGGGGGCAAGCAAATTGTTGTTGACGCAAAAACCCCTATGGACGCTTATCTTAACTCAATTGAAACAGACGATGAGGAATTAAGAGAACAGGCTCTCGGAGATCATCTTGAACAGATGCGGGCTCATGTCACCAATCTTAGCTCTAAACAATATTGGGACCAATTTGAATCATCACCAGAGTTAGCGGTTATGTTTGTTCCCGCAGACTCGTTATTCATGGCGGCTCTCGATAAGGATCCAAACCTGGTTGAGTGGGCAGCAGAGCGGCATGTTTTTATTGCCTCCCCTATTACGTTAATTACAGTACTGAAGGCCGTCGCAATTGGGTGGACTGAGGAATCTCTCGCTGAAAATGCTCGCGAGATTGCGGAACTGGGGAAAGAACTTCATAAACGTGTGGGGCGATTTATAGATCATTTTGCAAATGTAGGTACACGCTTGGGCTCAGCAGTGCGGGCCTTTAATGAAGCGACGGGATCGCTTGAGCGTGGCCTATTACCTCAGGCGCGCCGCTTCACCGATCTAAAAGTTGGTTCTGATAAAGACCTGTCGATCACAAATATTGAACAGACACCTAGGGAATTACAGGCTCCAGAGGCTGAAAATCCCGAGGACAATGAGCATGTGTGGCCTAACGGTAATTTGAACTAAATTTCAAATAACCTGTCTCTGCTGTGTTGGATTCCTAAAGGGCGCTGAGTCTAGAATAATTTATTGTAATTGCTTCTTTAGCGTTCTTTTCAGGAGGATTCATACCGATGGTTAGCTTTGCCGGAGCAATATCTCTAGGTTTTCAACGGTATTTTGACTTTTCCGGTCGTTCCAGTAGATCTGAATTCTGGTGGTGGGGTCTGTTTGTGTTTATTAGCAGTGTTGTTCTCACCTTTGCCGATATTGGTATCGGCACTCATCACGAGGAGACTCAAACGGGCCTGCTTACGACAGTTTTTAGACTGGGCAGCTTGATTCCTGGTATTGCTGTTGGAGTACGCCGCTTGCATGACATTAACCGGACCGGCTGGTGGTTATGGATGTACGCGATATCTTTCCTGATCATTCCTTTTGTAATTTTGTTCGTATGGTCAGTGAAACGCAGCGATCCGGGCGAAAATAAATACGGACCTGCATTCCAATCAATAGAATCATAGATTGGCATGACCTTGGCACAGCACGTAAATTGTCAGCGATGCAGCCGGCAGAATCTCGGCACTAATACTTTTTGTATTTATTGTGGGATTCGCTTATCTGAACCAGTTTTACAGGAAACCGAATCGGATCGACCCGTCGACTCAACGGCGGAGGCTATTGCGGGAATTTCTGAAACAGATCATGATGCCTCAAAGAAAAGTGATGGCACTGG
>CAJWJL010000072.1:0-10675 GCA_913042135.1 uncultured Chloroflexota bacterium
GTGATCATCAACACTGGGAACGGTAAAGGCAAAAGCACCGCTGGATTCGGAACCATGTTCAGGGCATGGGGGCGCGGTATGAACACCTGCGCTATCCAATTCATCAAAAGCGAAAAATCCCAATACGGTGAACAATTGGCGGCTGAAAAAATAGGTATAGAAATAATCGCGTCCGGTCGGGGTTTTACCTGGACTTCTAAGGACCTATCGGAAGACGAATCAAGAGCAAAAAATGGCTGGCGCATAGCGAAGGAAAAAATTGAATCTAACGAATACGATTTAATACTGCTCGATGAAATTACATACCCAATATCGTTCGGGTGGGTAGATCTTCACGAAGTTATTAGCACGTTAAAAGACAAACCCGAAATGCTACATGTGATACTCACTGGACGTGATGCAGAACCTGGCCTGATACAAGCAGCAGACCTAGTCACTGAAATGACTGAAGTCAAACACCCATATAGTGATCAGGGAATACCAGCCCAAAAAGGCATTGAATTCTAATTTCACTGACAAATATTTAAACAAAATATCCAGGAGATCCGAACCATGAACGGAAAAAAGATTCTCATTACAGGAATGAGCGGGTTAATTGGAGGAATTGTTGGCCGACACCTCGATTCACTTGGTTATGAAATAAGGGCATTAAACCGTAGCCAAGTCGAAGGATTCGACACAGTGCAAGCAGATATCACAGACCTTGATGCTATCGGTCCCGCTTTCGAAAATATCGATACTGTCATCCACCTCGCTGCCTATCTGGGTGACGACGACTTAGCGCAGATCAATATCAACATAACAGGTACCTACAACATATTCGAAGCTGCAAAAAACGCCGGTGTAAAGAGAGTAATTTTTGGTTCTTCAGGAGCCACAATGATGGCAGCTGAAAGACACGAACCGTTTAAAACAATGGTCGAAGGACGCATTGAGGATATATCTAACCCACGTCCGATGATGAACCACCTGAGTCCACCACACCCCGACCGCATGTACGGTGTAGCTAAAATCGCTGGAGAGGCAATGGCGAGACTTTTCGCAGAGCATCACGGTTCAGCAATTGTGGCCCGCATTGGAAGAGTTCGAAAAGAAAATCAACCTGCCAACGTTCGTGAGGCCTCAGTACATTTCAGCCACCGGGACGTAGCTCAATTTTTCGAAAAATGCGTAAGAGCACCAGATCATATTAAATGGGATGTGTTCTATGGAGTTTCAGATAATTTCACTCGATTCAGAGACATAGAGCACCCAAAAAAAATGATCGGTTACACACCACAGGACGGGATTAAACACTGGACAGCAAAATAAATATTGCTCCTGTCGAATAACAGCATTTCACCACCCTTCAGTATCACCCAGAGATGATAATTAGCTGTTTATAAAGTATTAAATATGCGAGTTGGTAACTTTCTAAAACAGCCATCCGCAATCAAACCATCACCTGCCCACCATCACACTGGATTGTTTGTCCTGTTATATTCCGCGATTCTTCTGAGGCAAGAAACACCGCGAGTGAACCTATATCAGAAGGTTCCTGAGGGCGTCCCATTGGTATCACTTCTTTCAGAGACGCCATAAACACATCATATTTTTCTTTGCCAACTACTGCCTCGTCACCAAGAGCCTCACGCTCCTTCATCCAATCCTGATGAAATTGAGTCCAGATCCGACCTGGTGCAATCGCATTAACATTTATGTTTTCTGCTGCGAATTCTCTCGCTAGAGCCTGTGTGTAGGCAATAACTGACATTTTTGTAGTCGCATAGTAGGCAGTTATGTATTTAGCAGCCTTTGCGGCAACAGAGGAAATATTTATGATCTTGCCGGCTTTTCGCTGGCGCATCTGCGGTAAAACGGCCTCAGTCACATCAACCAAACCTTTTACATTAACTTTCCAGGTGAAATCCCAGTCAACATCCCGAAATGAAGTACCTGTGGAACCTGGTGCACCCGCTACTCCAGCATTATTGACCAAAATATCTATCTGCCCAGCTTGATCGGTTAACTTGTTGACTCCAGCCGTCACCGAATCTTTATCTGTTACGTCCATATTTACGGTATAGACCTTCCTTCCCATGCCCTCAACCTGATCAGCTGCTTGTCTTAAGTTTTCATCACTAAGATCTGCAATAGCTATATCGGCTCCCTGCTCAGCCATTTTAAGAACGATCCCTAATCCAAGACCTTGTCCTCCACCAGTAATCAACGCGACCTTTTCATTTAAATCTGCAAACATTTGTATTTTCTACCTTTTGTTAAAACTGGCCTAGCAAAAATATTTCGTCCCAAGATCAACACTTTTGATAAGTGTGAAGCGTTATATATGCCAATCTACCAAGAAACCATCACAAGATGGTCTGAAGTGCAACCGAAGCTATGAAAACATTTGATCGGTCGCGGACTACAGGAATTTATCTAAACGAATCTAAAACTGAGCCTGCTAACGTCCACACATAAAACAACAATCAGCATTACCATGCTGCCAACAGATTGAACAACATCGCGTCTTTTCGTATTCAAGGAACATGATGCCTACTAACGTTTCTACAAAAACTAAGTTTCAACCAGATCCGCATTGGGCAAAAGTACCTCACGGTATTTGGATGCGCGAAGCTACTTCGGTAGCTGTTGACAAAAACGATAATGTATTCGTTTTCAACAGAGGCAACAAACCAGTCTTAGTATTCAACCAACTCGGTGAAGTCATAGATATGTGGGGTAACGATAACCCACCCGACAAGGTCCGAATTATTCGAGACCCTTATGGGAATGCATCTCAGTTCTGGGACACATGGTTCAATCGTCCACATGCCATAACCATTGACCATGAGGACAATGTATGGCTAGTAGATGATAACGGACACCAGATCCACAAAATGTCAAAGGCTGGTGAATACCTGATGACCATCGGTTCAGGAACACCCGCTCCAAAACAAAGCGGCGACATGTTTCACCGCCCAACCGACGTGGCCATTTCCGCCAAGACTGGAGAGATTTTCATATCAGACGGATATGACAATTCACGGGTACATAGACTAGACCCTGAAGGTAATCTCATTAAGTCATGGGGAGTTATCGGTACCGACCCAGGTGAGTTCAACGTACCTCACAATATTGCGCTTATCGATGACGAGGAAGTGATCGTGTGCGACAGAGAGAACTACCGTGTTCAGGTATTCTCATTAGATGGAACATTCATTCGCATGTGGCCAGTTCACAAGGCTGTGGCTGTAGAAGTGACGGGTTCAGGCGATGATGTTCGTATATATGTGGCAGAACAAGGACCTACAAAAGGGTCACCAAATCGCGGTGAGCCAAACCTTGGTAATCGAGTAGGCATTTATGATCGTGAAGGAAATAGAATCACAAGATTTGGATCGACTCAGGTCGGAGAGGGGCCAGATCAATTCCTGTGGCCACACAGTATTGCAATTGACTCAAAAGGAGATATATACGTCGCTGAAGTTTCTTACGTCGAATGGGGAATGACCCAAAATCCCAGACGAGAGATGGCATCACTTCGAAAATGGTGCAGAAAAGACAACTAGCAGCCAGATCCTAAAACATCGATTTAACACCACCATAAAAGGGTAGCATTAGCAGCCCTTTTGACAATTTATACACTGCATAAAAGAAATCAGGTTCAAACATCTATGAGCAATGTAACGATTAGGGATATCAAAACCATTTTGACCGAGCCGGACAACATCAGGCTGGTTATAGTCAAGATTGAAACGTCGGAGCCAGGACTATACGGGATAGGTTGTGCAACGTTTACCCAGCGCCCTACGACAGTTGCTGCTGCAGTGAACGATTACCTTAAGCCATTTCTTGAAGGCAAAAATGTAGCTGACATAGAAGATATTTGGCAGTCATCGTACGTGTCATCGTACTGGCGTAACGGACCTGTACTCAATAATGCTCTATCAGGGGTAGACCAGGCTTTGTGGGACATCAAGGGCAAGATGGCCAATATGCCCGTATACGATCTTCTCGGAGGACGTGCCCGCGAGGCCGCTCCGGTTTATGTCCATGCCTCCGGTGAATCTCACGAAGAAGTCGGAGATAAAGTTCAGGCTTTCGTGGAACAGGGCTTTCACCATGTCAGGGTGCAAATGACCACTCCCGGGTACGCAACTTATGGAAACAGAGGTGCAGGTTCCGGAGGCGATACCGGCACAAACCGTAATACATTGGATGGCCCGATAGCGGCGACATCCTGGGTACGTGACTACGATTTGAGTAAAAACTATGCCCACCCCGGTGGCATATTCGAACCAAAGCCATACATGCGATCCGCACTGGGCTTATTTGAATACATAAGAAACAGGTTCGGGTATGGACTGGAGATACTTCATGACGTCCATGAAAGAATCCCACCCATACTGGGTGTCTGGTTCGCAAAAGAAGTCGAGAAGTTCCAACTCTTCTTCCTCGAGGATTTGTTCAGCCCCGAAGACAACGACTACTTCAGGATGGTCAGAGAACAGACTTCAACACCTATCGCAATGGGTGAGTTATGGAACAGCCCCCATGAAGTAATTCCGATGATACAAGACCGTCTTATCGACTTTATACGTATACACATGTCACAAATTGGAGGGATCACTCCCGCCAAAAAGATCGCTGCAATGGGTGAACTCTACAGTGTTAGAACTGCATGGCATGGACCAGGTGACACGTCGCCAGTGGGCCACGCTGCCAACATGATGCTAAATCTAAATGCTCACAATTTTGGCATCCAAGAAGCTGCAATACCTGGAGACCGTACCCGGGAGATGTTCCCAGGTATGCCAACACTCAGAGACGGTATGATGTGGTCCAATGGCCAGCCTGGATTAGGGATTGATGTAGATGAAAAAATGGCCGTAAAATTCCCATTCAAAGAGAGGGAATTTGGAGGAGCATGGGACACGGTACGGCGCGCAGACGGGTCAATGGTTAAACCTTAAATGTAGACACATTTACCCCGACAGCCAATCTAACCAAAGGCAAATATATTGACTGCTAATGAAGCTGATACTGCAATGGCGTCCAAAGTACCCAAATATACTTTTGCTAAGACCCTCGCAGAGCAAGAAGACCAGCTGAAATCAAATCCAATGATGGAAAGATTTGCAGACTCACGAAAATCGCTGTCGAGCGATCCATATCGGCCAATATACCACTACGTCAATCCCGAAAACGATCTCAACGATCCTAATGGATTATGCTACTGGCAAGACCGCTGGCATCTCTTCTATCAAGGCTATCCAGATTCTGAAATTACCAGCACTGGATCAGGGAGTAAGAAAGTAGTGCACTGGGGACACGCGGTAAGTGATGATCTTGTTCATTGGAGGGATCTTCCTTACGCGATATATCCTGACCCCGAAGAATCATGCTTCTCAGGAGCGACACTTGTTGAAAATGATCGTGTCATCGCCATGTACCACGGCGTTGGAGAAGGGAACATGGTCGCCCTATCTGATGACCCATTGCTACTCAACTGGGAGAAAGTGACAGGGCAGGCTGTCATTCCGATAGCTCAGCCTGACGGTTCACCTTGGCCATATAGAGTTTTCGACCCGTGCATATGGAAAAAAGATAACACCTACTATGCCCTATCCGGTGGAACGTTGCCTCACGAACCCTCAGGCAGGCGAACAAGGGCTAACTTTTTGTTCAAATCTGATGATTTAGAGTCGTGGGAATATCTGCATCCATTCATCGAGGGAGACTCATTCACACTGGTTGGCGATGACGGTGCATGCCCGTACTTTTGGCCAATAGGTGACAGACATATCCTTTTATTTTTCAGCCATATGAGCGGAGGACAAACATTAATCGGTGATTACGATAAGTCCAGAGATAAATTTGTAGTTACAGCACACCATGATTTCAATTTTGGTGCCTTCGGCCCAGGTGGTGTACACGCCCCTTCGGCAACTCCAGATGGCAAGGGTGGAATAATCACTATTTTCAACATGAACCCAGCAATGGACACTAAAGGCTGGAACCAGATCATGACACTACCCAGACATCTATCCTTACTTGGTGACAACAAGATCGACCGCGACAGGTTGAAAATAGAGCCTGCCGGGGACATAGAATCACTGCGGTCCGAGCATAAAAGCTTTAAAGATATTCACCTTCCAGCAAACAATGAAATAGTCATCAATGAAGTTCAAAGTAACGCTATGGAGATCATGACAGAGATAGAAGTTAACGGGTCTCCGATGATCGAACTAAACGTGTTCAGATCTCCAAACAAAGAAGAGTTTACGCGTGTTGCTTTTTACCCAAATCGCGGATATCGAGATTGGGAGCGATACGATCAGTGGCAACCAGATAAACGTCTCGCTGCATCAGAAGGATTGATCACGATCGACTCGTCCTACTCATCTGTACTACCGAACGTGTTGTCGAGAGCGCCAGAAACAGGACCTGTATTTCTAAATACAGACGAGAATTTAAAATTACGAGTATTTATTGATAAAAGCGTCGTAGAGGTTTTTGTTAATGGCAAGCAGTGCATCGCTATGCGCGTGTATCCGGGGCACGCTGAAAGCACAGGAATATCATTCAGATCTCAGGGTAAAGATGCCAAAATCAAAACCCTAGATACGTGGCAGATGAAGAGTATTTACACTTGATAGAAACCTGATGTACTAATTCCCATTAGCCTCGACGATTTCTAACTCCTTTGTGATGTTTATAGATTTATAAATACTTTTATAAACAGGGCATGATTCCGGATGCAGATTAAATGCCCGTTGGATAGCGTCCTTTTTCTCTGATAATAAGTCGGATGGGACCTTCAAAACGTAACTCACATGAACTCGTTTAATAACGAGAACCCCACGGTCTTTTTCTAACTCGCCCACCGACTCTGAATATAACTTACCGGAATCTGCTGGAATCCCGCGGGCCTCAAGGGCACCGCCAAAAGTTCCAGTCATTCACCCCGCTGCAGCTGCGATTACATAATCCAATGTTGTCGTATAGGCCTCATGGACATCGTTGTCGACGCCATAATGCTGAGCAACTTCACTATGCACTCCAAACATAACTGGATCGTCATTTGCTGGCACAAAAGCACGCCTTATGGGGCCTTTGAGACGCTCAATACGAACATGTGATCGATATACAACAGGATCGTGAGTATTTTCCGGCAACTATAAACTCCTTCTCAACAGGATCGTGCTTCAGATACGTCAAGGACCTTTTGTTACCCACGCCTGTTTACGCGGCTCACCAATTGATTGTAGAAGTGCCGTGATATAGCCATAGCAGAAAGCAAACGCTGTGCCCTGCCGATCTACACCACTGATCTGGGGTACATGATCAGGCATCAACATGTACTTGTATCCAACTTCCTGATAGACCTTGATTACCTCGGAAAAGTCTACACTGCCCTCATCAGGGAACACTTCCATAAAGTCAAGTTCATGTCCACGAATATTGCGAAAATGAACATTGAAAATCTTTTCTCTAGTGCCGAACCAACGAATTACGTCAGCTATCTCTGCTCCCGGATCATCAAGCATCTCCGTGATAGTACCCTGACAAAAGTTTAAACCGTGGTATGGACTTTCGTGCATCTGAACAAATTTTTTTAGCCCTTCAACCGTTCCAAGCACACGTGTCACACCCATATACCCATCAGGGGTGTACGGATCATGCGGATGACAGGCAATTCTTACCTTCGCTGACTCTGCTGCAGGAACCACGCGTTCTAAAAAATAGTCGATCCTATCCCAATTTTCATCCACGCCTACCGTGCCAGCAATAGTCAGAGGCGCATCCGGATCCATTTTGACCCAGCGAAAGGTGTCGTTTGAAGACCCACCGCGACCTTCTTCACGCTCAGAACGAGGTATTCCGATGATGTAAAGGTTGTATCTAACGGACGGTATTCCTACTTCACCACACCAGCGGATAATGTTTTGAATCACATCTATCTCTCGATCACGCTCAGGACTTTTACCCAACATGATATTGGGTGAGTTGAATTCATCATCCGGTAACATGCAAGAGACGGGCAGTTGAACCATGTCGAGCGTTATGCCATATGACTCAAGTTTCTCCTTATGCCTGGCCAGATCGTCTCTTGTCCATGTACGAGGATGACCAGGTGGATCTGAACTGACATTAAAAACACCAAGCTGCGCCCACTGTTGAAAATCAACAACACTTCGCGCTTTTACTTGCGTTCCTAAATACATTTTCGTCTCAGATTAAGTTGAACACCCTAGGTTCTAAACCCGTCTAAAGCTAAGACTCGAAATTGATTAGTACTATGGTCCTTTTGTGACCCAAGCCTGGTTACGTGGCTCACCAATCGATTGGAGGAGGGCCGTGATATAGCCATAACAGAAAGCAAATGCAGTACCTTGAGGATCGTCACCACTGATGTGCGGCACGTGATCTGGCATCAACATGTATTTATAGCCGACTTCTTGATAAACCTTTATCGTCTCTGCAAAGTCGATGCTTCCTTCATCAGGAAACGACTCCATAAAATCTAATTTATGTCCACGAATATTGCGAAAATGAACATTGAAAATCTTTTCGCGCGTGCCAAACCAGCGAATTACGTCAGCTATCTCCTCTCCCGGATCATCCAACATTTCCGTGACAGTACCCTGACAAAAATTCAACCCGTGATAGGGACTTTCATGCATTTGAACAAACTTTTTCATCCCCTCAACCGTACCCAATAGCCGAGTCACACCCATATAACCATCGGGAGTGAAAGGGTCATGAGGATGACATGCCATACGAACTTTCGCTGATTCCGCTGCAGGAACCGTCCTTTCAAGAAAATAATCAATACGCTCCCAATTCTCGTCTACACCGACAACACCTGCTATACCTGGTGGTGCATCTTGATCCATCTTGGCCCACCTAAAAGTGGAGTTACTGGATCCCCCGCGGCCTGACTCACGTTCAGAACGTGGAATACCAATAATGTTCATGTTGTACTTGACTGCCGGGATCCCTACCTCACCGCACATACGTATGATGTTTTGAATGGACTCAATTTCGCGATCTCTCTCAGGACTTTTACCAAGCATTATGTTTGGTGACTGAGATCTTTCCAGTGGAGTCGATGAAAGGGGAATCTGGACCATATCTAACTCAATTCCATATGAATTCAGCTTTTCCTTATGACGACCAAGATCGTCTTTAGTCCAGTCGTGTGGATTGCCGGCAGGGTCTGAACACACATTGACAACGCCAAGTTGCGCCCATTGCTCAAAATCTGAGTCGTTGCGCGCTCCCACCTGTGTTCCAACATACATATGATGTCCTCTCAATCTTCGAGTAACCTAAAACTGCCGGCAGGTTAGCATTTGTAAGTCGTTTTCGGTGCCTATCAGACACACCAAACTGGAATATTATGACGCGTGTAAATCAGATTATTGAACTTGAACGCTCAACCGCAGCCAACCATCCAGATCGAAGATTCGTTCGCTCAGACTCACTTATCAACGGTTCATAGCGAGCCGAAGCCTGCCAAAGGGAATTTATTTCCTTTTCCGATCTCCAAAGACCAATACCACGGCCTGCCAGTAAAGCTGCTCCACGAGCGGTCGTTTCAACTACATTAGCAACTTCAACAGGACGATCGAGAATATCGGACTGAAATTGCATTGCAAACGAATTCGCACTTTGACCGCCATCAGCTCGCAACGGCTCATCAGACCTTTTACGTCCGCTTTCCATAGCAGTAATGACATCTGCCACCTGATACGCGGTGGATTCTAGAGCAGCACATACGACGTCATACTTCGTCGTTGAACGTGTCATACCTGTAATTGATGCCGTCGCGTGAGGTGCCCAATGTGGTGCCCCAAGGCCAACGAATGCGGGTACAAAATAGACTCCATGATGTGATTCGGCTAACGAAGCCATTTCGGAGGTCTCAGTTGCACTTGAAATAATGCCTAAACCATCTCGCAGCCATTGAATCGTAGCTCCGGTCGAAAATACCGAACCCTCCACAGCGTAACTTCTCTTCGATCCAACTTGAAAACCTAACGTCGCCAAAAGCCCTCCACGCTCAGATAATTTAAGTGGTGGAATTGTTCCGCTGTTCGTCAATACAAACGCGCCAGTACCGTATGTGCACTTAATCTGGCCATTTTTAAAACAGGCCTGACCATATAACGCCGCGTGCTGGTCACCTGCCATTGCAGTGATTGGAATTTCCGCTCCAAAAACCTGCTTGTCGGTAACTCCGAAATCTCCAGACGAAGGTTTAACTTCTGGAAGCATCGCAGCCGGAATATCAAATAATTCCATCATCCCTGGATCCCACTGCAAATCATGAATGTTGAGCAGCATCGTTCGTGAAGCATTGGTGGAATCAATCGCATGGACAGCCCCGTCCGTCAAACGCCACAGTAGCCAAGAGTCAACAGTCCCGAAACATAATTCACCCGACTCAGCTCTTTTTCTTCCGTTGGGAACGGCATCCAACAGCCAAGATAATTTCGTCGCGCTGAAATATGCGTCGATAACTAATCCCGTAGTTTGCCTAATATCACGAGCATGACTGCTCTGGGCGATATCAGCACATGTACCAGCGGTTCGACGATCTTGCCACACTATTCCATTAGCTAACGGCCTACCTGTCGCACGTTCCCATACGATGGTTGTTTCACGTTGATTTGCTATCCCGATT
>CAJWJL010000073.1:0-10637 GCA_913042135.1 uncultured Chloroflexota bacterium
ACCGGGTTCTCCCTGGGTGGCTACGGTGTCTGTCATCCTAGGGTTTAAGGAACCATAAGGATCCTGAAACACCATCCCAATATTTTTGCGTAATCGCCGCATTTCCCCACCACGCAGAGCTAGAACATCTTGGCCACTGTAGCTAATACTCCCTCCCGAGGTATCATTTAGTCTGAGGACCGCCCGTCCCAAAGTAGTTTTCCCAGAGCCTGATTCGCCGACGAGTCCGAGCGTTTCTCCATGCTTGATTTCTATATCGACACCATCAACAGCTTTCACCACACCCACAGTCCGTTGAAAAATCAAACCGCGCTTCACGGGGAAATGCACTTTTAGTTCACGCACCTTAAGGATTGGAACGGAATTATCAGTCGCTGCAGGAGAATAGCTCACCGGTTAAAAAATCCAGTCTGGTCAAACACTAAGGCTAACTGAAGCATGCTCAAAACAGGCCACCTGCTTTCCTTGTGCTATTTCTATCAATTCTGGCTCCTCGATCGAACAACGATCGACTGCCCACTGACATCTAGGATTAAATGCACAACCACCCGGGAGATTTGTCAGATCAGGTATTTCACCACCGATGGGAGATAACGGAGTCCCTTTTTCGGAATCAAGTCTCGGAACAGAACGCAACAATCCTACAGTGTACGGGTGTTGAGAGGCCGCATAGATATCACTGGCATCTCCTACCTCTCTCAATTTTCCCGCGTACATAACAGCCACTCTGTCCGCGTACCTGGCCACAATTCCCAAATTGTGAGTGATTATCAACAGAGCAGCTCCAGACTTCTCAGTCACTTCCTGCATCAAGTCAAGAATCTGGGCCTGAATTGTCACATCAAGTGCCGTTGTAGCCTCATCAGCGATCAGCAAACGTGGTGTGCAAGCCATAGCCATAGCAATCATGATCCGCTGTCGTTGACCACCACTCAACTCATGCGGATATTGCTTGAGCCTGGTCTTCGAATCGGGAATACCAACCATGTCAATCAACTCCTGAGCACGATCATTCGCTGCAGCGGAAGAGAGACCTATATGTATTTTCAATGGCTCAGCCAACTGTGATTCAATCGTGAGCACAGGATTTAGTGAACTCATAGGTTCTTGAAATATCATCCCAATCTTCGAGCCCCTAATAGATCGCATTTCAGTGCTCGAGACCTGCAAAAGATCCACACCATCGAATTCAATTGATCCCGATGTTATTTCTCCAGGAGGGTTAGGTATAAGTCCCATTATTGAAAGGGCGGTCACACTTTTACCGCACCCACTTTCACCAACAAGTGCAAATGTCTCACCGGCTTGAATATTAAATGAGACGTCATCGACAGCCTGGACCACACCACCTTCTGTGCGGAATTGTGTGTGTAGATTTTCAACCGTTAACAGTGCTTCAGTCATCTTGCAAAACTCATATAACTCAATTGCTCACTAATGGGTTGTGGTCTTTAGACGGCCTCTCAACTTCGGATCAAGGTGGTCACGGATTGAATCGCCAATCAGTACTACGGCTAATACTGTCACCGTAAGAAACAGGCCAGGGAAAAATGAAATGTGGAATCCGACTTGTATGTACCCCTGACCTGTAGCGATAATGTTGCCCCAACTAGGTACGTACTCGGGTACACCCGCGCCAAGGAAACTCAAGCTCGCCTCAGCAAGAATAGCCGACGCCAAAGTAAACGTAGCTTGAACAATAATAATGCTCACAATATTGGGCAACACATGAAGCATCAATATACGAGGCACTGGTACTCCAACAGCTCTAGCAGCTTCGACATAAGTTGATTCTCGTAAACTGAGTACAGCACCTCGGACAAGTCGGATTTTCCCCGCTGTAGCAGTTATAGACAAAGCTATGATCACATTCCCGATGCTAGGTCCAATTAACGAAATTAACGCGAGAGCTAAAAGAATAGTTGGAAATGCAAGAAATCCGTCGACAAAGCGCATCATTATCGCGTCTAAAATTCGAAAGTAGCTAATAACCAACGCAATTGCGACACCTATTACTGTCGATATCAATGTCACCGAAAATCCAACCAAGAATGACAGCCGAGTCCCGACGATCGTACGGTCAAATACATCGCGTCCCCAATTGTCCGTTCCAAACCAATGTTCAGCCGAAGGTGGGAGCATCCTATTAACGGGATCAGTCCGTTCATAGTCGGTTCTGGCAAGTGTTGGCCCAAACACAGCCAAAAAAAGACCCAATAACAGAAGAGAAATGGATACGCCGAGAACGATATCTCTTTTCGCTGCCTTAACGGTCGCGCCGAACATGCCCCGCAATCGAGTTGACAAAGGCGGCGTAAGTTGCCATTCATTTCCCAAATCCGAGGTTACTGTCATCGCTAATACCTGATCCTAGGATCAATATATGCGTAGAGAATATCAACAATCAGGTTAACCCCTATTAGCACTATGGCCACAACCATAAGCAGGGCCTGAATTATCGGGTAATCCCGCCTGACTATTGCATCTACAAGCATCCGACCCAATCCGGGGATTGCGAATATCGTTTCGGTTAGCACAAACCCGGTAGCCAGGCCTGCGATCGAAGCGCCAATTACAGTAGCCACTGGAATTGCTGACGGACGGAACGCGTGGCGAATGAATACAGAAAACTCTGATGCCCCTTTTGCACGAGCAGTTCGTATGTAATCCTCACGGAGTACCTCAAGCATCGCCGATCTGGTAATCCTGGAAATAAAAGCAGAAGCGAGAATACTGTTAACCATCACTGGCAAAAACATACTATGGAGATGAGGTATGAGTCCGTCTTGAATCGGTTTATATCCGATCACAGGAAACCAGCCAAGGTTTACAGCGAACAACCAAATTGTCAGAAACGCTAGCCAAAACCCAGGTGTGGCAAATCCTAGGACAGCCAAAATCATCAGGTTTCTGTCTAAACGCGAGCCTGCCTTCCAGGCAGCTAACATACCGGTACTGATACCGATCAAAGTGGACAACACAACGACTTGAAACCCTAGTGAAAGAGTGGGCTGGAGCCGAGGCGTAATTAGCTCGGTAATCTCTCGCTTGGAAAAATAGGACGTTCCAAGATCACCTTGCAGCAATTTCCAGAACCAATCTCCCATTTGCACAGGGAACGGCCTATTAAAGCCCAGATCCTCACGAATCGCTTCAAGAATTTCAGGTGTCGCCTCATCGCCAGCAATGATAGCCGCAGGATCTCCCGGTCCCACATATACCAGGGTGAAGGTGATTATCCCCACCATGATTACCACAGGGATCGACACTAGAATACGTTGCGCAATATAACGCCACAAGTGACTTAATCATTCCTTATCTACAGCACAGTTCTCACTGTGCAATCGTTCTAGAACATTACGAGAGAAAGAGTGCTCTACGTAACGTATTTAATCACCCCGAGGGAGTGACAGCTTCGAAAACATCAGCTGTCACTCCCCCGGAACGATATGAATTTGCCATCGGGTAGCCCCGACCAAATTTTTCTACTTGAAGAACTTGTCGTATGGCTTCTGTCCACCAGGGTTGCCATGTAATCCATCAATGGAGTTACTGGCCGCCCAGTTGCTGAAAAATTCACCAACTTGGAGGAATATCGCATCATCATAGAAGTACTGCTGGAACTCTTCCATAGCGGTCTTTATCTTCCCTTCATCAGTTTCCGAAGAGAAAACATCGAAAAGTGCTCTCTGAGTACCATCGGTATCAGTGTAGTGGTTGAACCACGCATCGTATTGAAGTTCACCGAACCTCAGATGTCCAATCGGTCCGATTCGAACACTGCGACCACTCCAAGTATGGAAGAATTCCCAACGGTCTACAGTTGCCCTGTCTTGGACCATCGTGGCCCAGTCCATGACTCGCAGATCCACGTTGAATCCAATGTCTTCCAGTACCTCACGGGTTACCTGCGCAGCACCATGAGCAGGCTGACGATCAGCTGGATCCATCAATCGAATGGTATAGCCTTCATAGCCTGCATCTTTCACGATCTTCTTGGCATCTTCAACACGTTGAGCGTTGTACATGTTTTCACTGCCGGCATTTGATTCCCATGCTGATCCACATTCCATGAGTGAAGCGCAAAGATTAATTCGGTCAGGAGTTCCAGCAGCTGCCAGCAGTGCCTTTTCATTGTTGTAGGCCATCACGACAGCTCGCCGTAGATCTCGCCCATGTTCCGGATCATTGAACGGTGGGATCTGATAGTTAAAGTGACCGAGAAGCCTTAGAGGCGGATTCGCTATTAATTGAACGTTTGAGTCTTCCTTCAACCGGTCAATCAGGTCTTGCGAGAATTCCTGAACAAGGTCTACTGCATCGGTCTGGAGAGCGGCTACACGCGTGGATTGATCTGGAATCTCAATATAAGAAACCCTGTCGAAATACGCAGTGTGGGCACCTGCCTCTCCATCGGATTTTTCAGGACTTGGTGAATAGTTAGCAAACGGAATTGCTGACCAACGATCACCAGGAGTCCATGACTCAAAACGATACGGACCCGTTCCGATTGGAGTACCCGGTGCCGATTCAGTAGCAGGAAGCGTATACCACGACGAAAGTACCATCTGCGGTGTAAAGTTCTGCGGACCTAGTGCATCGAGTACCAGACCTGTCTGTGAAGTCAGATTTAGACTGAACTCAACATCGTTTTCTTTAGTGATAAATTCATCAAAAGACGCCGGCCCGAATCTCTCCCAAACCAACTTAAATACCGGAGCTCTTTCGCTTTGCCGACGCAAGGTGCCAATGACCTCATCTGTAGTCAATAACGTTCCATTATGGAATTGAACACCATCACGAATCTTGAAAGTCCACTTCAGGCCATCACTACTCACTGTCCAATCATCCACGAGCATTTTCCCAATAGTGTTGTCTTCTTTATAGGCAAACAAAGCTTCGAGGATCAAACTAGAGACGTTTCCGGTTGAAGATGCGGTAGTCCATAGCGGGTCAAATGATTGCACGCTACCCACTGAAGAAATCCTGAGATGGCCGCCTTTCTTAGCGTTGGCGGCAGCGGCCGCACGTTCCTCAGCTGTCGTCGTTGGCGTCGCAACAACAACTTTTTGGACTTCAACTACTTTTTCGCTAACAACGGTCTGTACGACGGTAACAGTCTCTTTATCGGCAGAACAAGCCAATAGCGACACGGTAGTTAACGACAGAAGTGCAATAGCCAACTTCCATACATGTTTTGGTAAGGCCATATTAAATGTGTCTCCGGTGAATTTATGCAAAATAAAATAGCTAGATTTCAAGATGCTCAACATACATGACGCATGGTTCAGAGTAAAGAAGCCCTTCAAGGTTACGAATACAAAACTAAGGCTATATATCAACGATTTCTGCATACTATTGGCCCGGCAGTTACGAATCGTCTATCGTGTAGAACAATCATGGCGAGATGAGAAAGTGTTAACAGCAAAAAAGAGCGGCTAGCACCATTAAGAACACGATTATCCGACTCGATCCCAAGGGTGCGTCAGGGTAGGCTGGTTCGCGTATCTGTCGTGACGAATCAATAACTTAGTCCCGCACCCAGGGTTGAGTTGGACGTTGAAAAAAGGACTATCCACCGCAAACACTTCACCATCCATTTCCACCGTTGTCGCTTGATGCTCTCCATATGCACCAGTCTGGATGATCACTTTTTTGCCATCCACGGGATCAATATTAACCAGTAAGAGCGTGGTACTTACATCAGTCATTTTCTCGACCAATGCTGCCACATCATTAGGTATTCCAGCACGTCTATCAACTGGATCAAAGTAACGTAGTCTCGCGTGTAACGGCTCACCATATCGCGGTGTAAGGCCCCCGATCATCAATTGAGTAAGGCATGTTGTATTAGCCGTGTTAAACGGTAGTGTATTGTCTGAAAGTCGGGTATCAGGAGAACTACGGTCGTTTGCTACCCCCAATAGTTTGAGGCGTATAGATTCAAACTCATTTTCCATAGCTTCGACCGGAAAACCAGGTTTATCTCCATCAAGGAATTTAAGCCAATCTGATGGTGGTGTGTATTTGCGGTCTGCCTGGTCCATCGACCAATAATAGATATCAAGAGCGCCCTCGTTATAAGGCGTACTACGATACGCATACCAGCCACCCTCGCCGTACATATGTGGATAAACAGTTTTCCCATCAGTAAGCTTTGCATTACTGTTGACCGCTTCAAGCATTTTTCGCCAAACATCAACATAAAATTGATTTCCCGTAAGAAGTAAAGCATTCCCAAAACCTGCTATACCTCTGGAAATCGAATTTCGGTGTGCTTTTTCCCCCGTTTGGGGAACAGTTACTGTGAAATTCCAGCCGTAACAACCCCCATACCACTTCCCATCAGTTTCACCACCGATTATGCCATCAAGGCCGATATTGCTCGGCAATATATCGCCGTTATCAGCCGCACGCTGACTCCATGCATCGACGTAATCAATCAGCCAATCACTATATTTCGAATCTCCGGTTGCCATGAAAGCATTTACCGCTAAAGTGGTGGCTGCGAGATTTAGTGGATGATCGCCCACCACATCGGTGTATTCCTCAAAGTGAGCGAGCATTTCTGCAAAATTGCGCTCCCCATGTGCTGTGTCAAATCTATCTTCTACCTCAAACGGATCACCAGCCCAGTCCAAAGCCGTAGCCTTACGTAATAAAGGACCACGGCTACCATTGAACAAACTCTTAATTATCTTATGCTCAGGATCATAATTTTTAGCCTGAGAATCTTCATTCATGTAAAAGCCGGCATAACGACGTACTCGGTTCATGAATGCCTCATTATGTGGATCGGACAATCCCTGAAGATTAAACACACTCATGCTCTCACCGTGATGGAACCAATCCAAACTCACCGGAAATTCCTTATAGAGCATGCCATCGCGTGCTAATTCCACTTCAACCGTTTTAGCCTCAGTGTACTGAAGTAGGTGTCCTTCCCATCCTAATTTGTACATCTCCAGAATGGAATCTGAAGCCCCCAATGCGTGTAGAAGCGGCCAACCTGCGAAATTTTCAATCGCGTCATCAGAGCCATCATTACCACCCCAGCGTGGCAGGCATAGTAAATAGCCGCGTTCATCAAAATATTTCCTGAAAATTCTTTGACAGGCCTGAGTTTGTGCGTTAATTAGCTTGCGCTCAAGAAGTGCCCAAAACGGTGGCTTTAACGGCGATTTAACGATTATAGGTAGTGACAAATCATTCTCCGTTTTCAACTTCATCTTTCATTGTTCAGCTAGTTCAAGCTAATTGTGAAAACTTACACAGCAACTACTTGTTCAGCTTAGTACGTCTACATACGTTGTTACTTGACCTTACCTCTGCCGTCGTTACGCCACACTCTGTCGACCTGGTCGTTCCTTGCCCAGACTATCTCGTCGTGTAAGTTAGTCACACCCTCTTGATAGGTAGGTATTATGGTCAGCTTGTCGCCGACTATGTACTTGCGATTCGAATCACTGGTATCAACATGACCATGCTCGACGGACATACCCGAGAACTTAATCGTAGGATCTTCGAGAATTAATCCATACGGCATAGACGGGAACAATCGGAAAGTTTTCATCCCACCATCGATAATGAGGCGATCCGCAGTCGGCACGCTCACCACGGTAGTGACAACGCGGAGCGGGCATCTTTCCGCTGAAAGCCCTTCGTTGCCACTCGAGCCTTGTATACGACTCAGACCCTCGTATACATAAGAGCCGCTGCGGTGTTCGGTGAATCCGAGTTCTTTAGACTCCCATTCCTCACCAGTACCACCACCACTCATAATATCCAGAGGTAAGTTTGCCTTTTTGAAACGTCCAACAACGTCTTCAATAATAGGCTTTGAAGACACCCTACTTGGGTACGTCATCAGTCCACGCAATTCTAATCCGGGAAGCGTCTGCACTTGCTTGCCAAGCTCCTCTGCTGCAGTTGGTGATTGAACCCCGGTACGTTTTCCACCTGTATCGATCTCGACAAGAACCCCGATTGTCACCCTATCCAGTTTTGCCTGTTCTGAAATGCCCGACGCAATAGCAAACGAATCTACCGTGACAGTTATTCGTCGGTATCGAGCCAATTCGGTAAGCCGCCTAACCTTCTGTCTACCAACGATGTTGTACGTCAAAAGAATGTCATCGAGACCGGCTCGAGCCATATTCTCTGCATCCCCAAGTTTTTGACAAACAATGCCTTTTGAACCGGCAGCGACCTGCATCTTCGCAATTTCCGGACTCTTGTGACTTTTCGTATGGCCACGCAGTGTGATTCCTAACTCGCGGCAGAGGACTGCCATATCCTCAATATTCTTCTCGAGTACGTCCAGATCAATCACCACTGCCGGTGTGTCCAATTCATAAATATGCAAAGTGAGGTCTCTCAGTCAATTTGATATTGAATTCTGAGCATATCCTAGGGTTTCCCTATTTTCAGCTATCCGCAAAGTTTAGGGACTTGACATGGATTACATTAGGTATGTCATAACATAGATCCTCAACGGTACCGGCCTTGACATCTGCCGCGACAACATAAAGGCATAAACACGCTGGGTTTGAACAACCACAACAAAAGGAAATAATTAAGTAATGGACTACCTGCCACTTCCGGGTACAGCGGTCGAAGATCTCGACACTCCAGCGATCATCGTTGACCTCGACATCGCCGAATCTAACATCAAGGCGATGGCCGATTTCGCCAAAGAAAACGGCGTAAGCATGCGTCCGCACATGAAAACCGGAAAGAGTCCATTCTGGGCCCGCAAGCTGATGGACGCTGGTGCAATTGGAGTCTGCGCAGCGAAGGTCGGAGAAGCAGAAATCCTCGCAGACGGTGGCATCCCAGAAATCCTCATTCCGAATCAGGTGGTTGGCACAACCAAGATCCGGCGTCTTTTCGGGGTTGCAGCACGGTCAAACCTGACTGTTGCTGTAGACAGCCACGAAAACGTAGCCGAACTCTCGGAAGCTGCACAGGCATTCGGTATCGAACTCGGCGTAATTCTCGAGGTTGAGACCGGCATGAATAGAGCTGGTGTCGAGCCTGGAAAGGTCGCTACCACACTGGCCAAAGCGGTCGACGTCGCAAAAGGCCTCCGATTCGACGGAGTCATGGGTTACGAAGGCGGTACCGTTTGGACCGAAGGGTTTAAAAAACGCAAAGCCGACACACTGCAAACAATCGACAGACTTTTAGCGGCAGCAGACGATATCGAATTCAACGGACTCGAAGTGAGGATCATCAGCGCTGGCGGAACCGGAAGCTACGATATCACTGGGAAGGTCGATCGTGTAACAGAACTACAATGCGGTAGTTACCTGTTCATGGACGCAAAATATATGGAAGTGTTCGGTGATCACCCACATCCGTTCAGCACTGCTCTGACAGTGCTCGGAACCGTGACAAGTCGACCAGTACGCGGACGCGCCATCGCTGACCCTGGCATGAAAGCAGTGGCAACCGATGTCGGCAAACCGAAAGCCGTAGGGATCGAGGGCCTGATGGTCAAAGGTATGTCTGAAGAACACTGTGTTATGACCACTGAAGGGGAAGCTGAGAATCTGAAAATAGGTGACAAGATAACCCTCCTGCCCATGCACAGTGACACAACGATAGCGCAACACGATTACTACTACTGCGTGCGAAACGGAGTGCTCGAGACGATCGTAGAGCTAACCGGTCGTGGTCGTTTCATGTAAGCAAAGACGATGTGCAACTTCCGCACGCACATTCCTCACTCACAAAGGAATGTGGCTCTTTTGTGAACTGATAGACCCCGTATCGTCTTAAACAAGATGATTTCTCGAATCATTGACAGGTCGCATCCGACTGATCAATAACTCTTCTGGTACGTTTTCCGTAACAAAGCTGCGCTACACCGGCAAATTAGCACTACTGCCTGATACATGTGCTTGGTAAAGAGGGGGAAACTGTATATTTTCACCTGAAATTTAGGTTGCCATGGCAATGCCTTAAACGAATTTCACGAACATTAATTCCTTCAGGGAGGAAAATATGCAATTATCGAAAGTAACGTCTTGGGGACTGATCCTTGGTGGATTATTAGGCATCCTTGGATTCATGGCATTTGGTTTAGCGCTGGGCCTGTTGGATGATGATATTGCCCCAGCTGACGAACTCAAGGCATTTCAGGATAATGAATTACTCGTGGGCGTAATGGTAATGCTGTTTGTTGGAATATTTACATACATGGCAAAGTCTTTGCTCCAGGTGGCACAGGCAGTGAAAGTTCCAGATGAATGGTATATGTACCTTCGAATGCTGATTATAGTGATGCTCGCCACTTTATTTGTCGGCATGTCTACGTGGATGGTGATCTCTGAAGAAACTACCGTAGAGAGCTTCGTAACGGTCGGCCTTGTAGGGGACTCCGTCGATGCCATTCAAATTGTTGCTGGAAGTTTCGCCTTTTTCATCCTTACTGTTTTCGCTCTAAAAAACGGTGCCGGCAATGTAATCTTCAGGGCTCTTATAGCCATACTTGGTCTGTTGGCTGTACTGGATATTATCGACTTGATGGGCATTATTGGCGATTTAGATGATTCCATAGGCTTTATTACCTGGATCTTGTGGAGTGTTTGCTTGGTTGGAATTGGGGTACTTGGTCTTACAACCAAAGAGGC
>CAJWJL010000074.1:0-10478 GCA_913042135.1 uncultured Chloroflexota bacterium
CTCTCTTGGTATTTCAATAACTCTGCCGCTATAGGTTTTGGTTCACCGCGGTGATGTAGTTAATGCCGCGTCTAGACAGTTGCCGGGCGAGTGATCAGATGTAATATGCGCAATGTTCATATTCCAATACTACAAGTCAGAGATTTTTAATTATGTATCCAAGTGATGTCCGACAAAAATTAGCATCTGGAAACCCGGTTCTCGGTACAGGTATGTTCACCAGAGAGGCGTTTGTAGCTCAATCGATTTACCAGACAGGGGCAGATTGGGTATGGATTGATCAGGAGCATCAGCCGGTGGGTACCGAGTCGGTCGGAACTATATGTGTTCAAGGTCGTGAAAATGGTAGCGCCCCGGTCATACGTGTCCCTTACAACAATCCTGGCGACATTAAGAAAGCCTATGACGTTGGAGCTGTGGGCGTAATGGTTCCGCAAATCGATACACCTGAAGATGCCAAGAATGCAGTCAAATGGGCGAAATATCCTCCGCTTGGGCAGCGGGGTATTGCTCCTTTTTTCGCCGGATATTTGGGCGTTTCTGCTCAGGACATTATCGATAATGCGAATGATGAGACAATTCTCATGCTCCAGATGGAGAGCGTTGAAGCTTACGAAAACCTTGATGAAATCCTTGCGGTTCCGGGATACGAGGTGTTACTCGTTGGTCCTACTGACCTGTCTGCATCTCTAGGGGTTAATGGTGATATTCACAATTCAAAGGTAGAGAACATAATGACTGACGTTGCCCAGCGAATTAAAGGTAGCGGGAAGTATCTTTCTACTACGTTTGGTGATGTTGAAGACTGTCGTAGGTGGATAGGTGAGGGCTATCAGATGATGAATGTTTCTAGCACCCTTGCCCTGGGAACCATCCAGACAAAACAGATATTCAGCGAATTAAGAGAACAATTCAAAGTTTGATGTTTGTCGTTTTTAGTTACTGGCATCTTTTGCACTATATGCTGAGGGCAACTCGCTGAGCTTGTGTTCCTTGTTCTTTCCCTTGCCACTCTGCAAATTCGAAAGCTTCGTTGATTTTTTCGAGCGGGAAGTGATCTGAAATAACATCCATCAACTGATATTGATTTTTGGTTTTTACTAGAAATTGCAGCGCTGCTTCGATTATCCACGGGTTGTAATGGACTGTTCCAACCCACTTGGTCTGATTGCCGATTATCTTTCCAGCTGGAATGTCTAACCTGCCCCCTCCGATGTTTCCAATGTCGAGGTAGGTTCCGTTGATCCGCACCATATCGAGCCCCTCATAAGTGGCTTCAGCGACACCAACTACTTCTACTACGATATCGGCCCCGATTCCATGGGTAAGTTCTCGAACGCGCTCGACTCGTGATTCTGCTGTCTTATACTCTGCCATTGATATCGTGGATGTAGCGCCGCATTTCATTGCTCGGTCTAGGCGGTTTTGCTGTCCATCAATCACTATTACCTGACTTGCGCCTCGTTCAGCAGCCACGGCTGTAGCGTAAATTCCTAAGCCTCCAGCACCTTGGATTACGACTGTATCTCCAAATGCAACACCTACACGTTCAAGTCCGAACAAAACTTGAGCTAGAGCACAGTTGACTGCCGGCACCGCCTCACTTGGAAGTTCATCAGGAACCTTGTATGCATAGTGTCCGGGTTCGAGATAAAAGTATTCTGCCATTCCTCCGTTGCAGTACGGGTATTCGTCGAGTCCAACCATGTTTCGTCTTTGCCTGAATGTACAGGCGTGGTGTTCACCACGAATGCAGTGATAGCAACGGTGGCATGGGAAGAAGAACGGAAATGCAACTCTGTCGCCCTCATTTAGCGGACGCCGTAGGGAGTCTGTGTTGATTCCTTTTCCTAGTGAATGGACAATACCGGTGAACTCGTGTCCGACTACGCGTCGTTTGGACAAAGGAGGGCCATCTCCATCACCTCGCCAAGCATGTAAGTCCGATCCGCAAATTACAGCATCAGTGTTTTTGACCAATATCCCGCCAGGTTCAATTTCTGGCGTGGGAAGTGATTCCAACTCAAATGGTTTTCCCGGTTCCGTAAAGACTGTTGTAAGGCCTTTGGGCATCTGAAATTCTCCGTGTTCGAAGGTATACGGTTTTGGTTCATACCTACAGTGGTAATGATGATTTCGGTTTGTTACCGGAGATCAGATCTACCACCACTGCATAGGAATATCGAAACGCAATGTAACCCTAATGGCCCCCGATCGTCTATAAAGGGGATGTATACTCCGTCCGTTTTATGTATCCATTACTAGTTATCGTGGTGGTTTATAACCGTTGATATTGAACAATTTTCAGAAAGGGACACAAAGTTTTGCTTGAACGCTTTCACGTACCCAGCGACGAGGCAGTCCACGTTAATAAAGACGATATGCATGCGACGGTGGTTGATATCTTTTTGAAGATGGGTATGCCTCCTGATGAAGCTGAAGTCGCGTCAGATGTTCTTGTTTACGCGGATATTAGAGGCATCGAGACACACGGCGTTTCTAATATGTTGCGTAACTATGTCAAATCTTTTGGGGAAGGCGGGATTAATCCTACGCCTAACCCGAAAATTGTTCGTGAGATGCCCGCTGCAGCTACTTTGGATTGCGACGGTGGACATGGGTTGGTGGTTGGTCCAATGGCGATGGAAATGGCGATTGAACGCGCCAAGGTTTATGGAATTGGGACGATTACCGCTAATAATGGACGTCACTTTGGTGCGGCCGCATATCATGCCGCAATGGCGATTGACCATGACATGATTGGATTGGCCATGACCTCGGGAGGAATGAGTGTCGTTCCGGTAGACGGATCGAAGCCGATGTTTGGGCTGAACCCAATAGCAATAGCGATTCCGACCCGGCATGAAGCTCCGTTTATATTTGATGCTTCTATGAGTTCGGTAGCAGGTAATAAAATTGTATTGGCAAAACGTCTTGGGGTTCCGGTAGCACCGGGATGGATTACTGGGGAGGATGGCGTTCCAATTACTGAAGAGAGTGAAGTTCCAGAAAATTATTTCATGCTTCCGTCTGGTGGGACTCGTGAGAATGGTTCACATAAAGGATCCAGCCTTGGTATATGGGTTGAGATAATGTGTGGTTTGCTGGGAGCGACTGGCGCAGGCCCAAATCGTGAGGGGGGAGCGGCGCATCATTTCATTGCCTATAACATAGAGGCGTTTGCAGACCTTGAAGGCTTCAAAGACGATATGGATACTTATATGAAAGAGATACGCGAAACCCCGCCTATTCCAGGAGCTGATCGTGTTCTTTACGCTGGGTTGCCGGAGCATGAGGAAGAAATCGAGCGTAATGAAAACGGGATACCTTATCACCCTGAAGTGATCGACTGGTTTCGCGGCATAACCGGTGAGTTGAATATAGATTGGCGTCTAACAAGTGATTGAATCAGGAGTTTAAAATGGCTAAACGGATCAACAAATGTATTGAGTTACTCGAACAGGGTCAGCCGTATTACACGACGCACCCCTCTGAGTTGAGTTACGAAGCTGGGTTGGAGGATTCGCAGACCTGGGCGGATATGCTGATGATGGACTTTGAGCACCATCCTTTTGACACTGTGGGTCTGACCAATTACATGCGAGGTTTGAAAGATGGCGGTCCTACTCCAAGCGGGCATCCCACTCCTACTGTTTTATGCACGCTTCCATCAAACGCTATTTCACCTGAAGAAGTACGTTATAACGCCTGGCAAGCTCGTCATGTATTGAGCGCAGGTGTCCACGGAATACTTCACACTCATACAAGGACTGCTGAATCGGTCAAGGCATTTGTGCAAATTACTAGATACCCGTTCCAGCCCTTGGGTCGAGACGTTATAGGTGAGGGTTTGCGCGGTGCAGGAGGACAGAGGCCAGCTAATGATATCTGGGGTTTGACTGGTGCCGAATATGCCAAGGTTGCAGATCCATGGCCTCTTAACCCTGATGGTGAGTTAATCCTGGGACTGAAGATCGAAGACCGTCACTGTCTCGCCAACGTGGATGACATAGCAGCGGTGCCTGGGATTGCCTTTGCTGAATGGGGTCCAGGAGACATGGGGATGTCATTTATGGATCCTGATGCTCATGACCCCCCCTATCCTGAAGTTATGAACGATGCTCGTGATCAGATCAAGACAGCGTTGGATAAAAACGGCATCGGTTTCTACTCCAGTTGGGCCGATGATGACATGACGATGGAGCAGCGCGTTGACTACTCGTTAGATGTTTTGGGCGTGAAGATGATGGGTTCAACTAAGGAGTGGGCAGAGTATGGTCGTAAAAAGACCGGTCGGACAATGCCGGTTTAAATGAATTAATGGTTCAAGAAAAACTGTAGATTAAGTCGAGCTCGTGGGAACGAGCTCGACTCGCGTACAGCCGTAATAGCAGTGAATTCTAATTATTAGGAAATAAAGAGATGAAAGTACTGGTAACTGGTGGTTCTGGGATTGTTGGGCACTACGTCATTGACGAACTGTACAAGTTGGGTCACGAGGTGATCAATGCTGACAAATTTCGAATGACGAGCAATCTCGGTCATAGCGGTACAACGGGACAGCTTGCTAGCGCTGATGCTGCCATAAAAATGCGAAATAGCTGGTCACATATTCCTACTTTTTTTGAAGTCGAAATATCTGACTACGGTCAGGTCATTTCGGCTATGGATGGGTGTGATGGGGTTATCTCATTGGCATCTCGTCCTAGTGCAGCACACTATGTTGAGGAAGATGTTGTGCGTACCAACACGATGTCCATGTGGAATGTTTGTCGAGCTGCCGAGCAACTCAAGGTAAAACGAGTAGCCTTAGGTTCTTCGTACAACGCGGTTGGCGCGATGGGAACTGCGGCACGTTGGGAACCAAAAGAAGTTAAACCGCCCGAGTATTTTCCGTTGGATGAGAATGTCTATACCAGGTCTGAAGATCCTTACTCAATTGCCAAGTGGTTAGGTGAAGAGATCGGTGAAGCTTTTTCTCGTCGTTCGCCGTGGATGGCTATAGCGAGCATGCGGTTTAATGGGATGTGGGACGATGGTTACTTCAGGTATTTACGGGCCAATCCGATCACTGATCCATGGGTACGTTGTCAGGGTTTCTGGACTTATTTACATATCCGAGATGCTGCTCGAGCATGCGTCAAGGCGGTGGTGAACGAAAATTGGAATGGCCACCATAGATTTTTCCTAAACGCCAAAGATACGATGCTCAACGTCCCAACCATGGAGGCCATTAAAACGGTATATCCTCATGTTCCACTGAAAAAAGAGTTTGAGGATTTTGAGGCTCCCATTTCAACTCAGAACGTTAAGGAAGTAATTGATTGGGAGCCTTTATATTCATGGAGAGACGCTGAATTCAGCTCATAGGGGCTGGAATGAGTTGGGCGTAAACTGATTGTATGTGTGGCGCCTTTGTCTATGTGCACCCTGAGGAATATTCATGCCGCTTGGCGGATGGGTTTAGGTGGCGCGCTGTTGTCAGCGATCTGATCGACCAGCGCCCAGATCTTCACAGTCGATTTAATATTCGACCCACTCAGGATGTTGTGGTTGTTTTCAATGAAAGTGCAGGGCCTGTCGCGAAGCCAATGCGCTGGGGGCTTATTCCCAGTTGGTCCAAAAATGAAAAAATGTCCCGCATTACCTTTAATGCCCGTGATGATCGGGTTGCGGAATCTGCAATCTGGAAATATCCGTTAGAACGCAAGAGAGGAATTGTTCTGGCGAATGGATTTTTTGAGTGGAAAAAAGCCGGTGATACTAAACAGGCGATGTACATTACGCCCAAAGAAGGCGAGGTTTTTCAATTCGCTGCTTTGTACGATTCTTGGATAAACAAACGCGGCGAGAATATTGACTCCTGTGCGATAGTTACAACATCATCAAATGTGCTTATGTCATCAATACATGATCGGATGCCCGTCATCCTTGACAGTCAATCTCTCCCCGTATGGCTTGAACCCGCGATTACTGAGCCGGATCGTCTGCAATCTTTATTAATACCAGCATCAGAGGAATTGTTACGAGCGCATCCGGTTTCTGATGAGGTTAACTCATACAAAAATGATTCTCCCAATCTGATCACACCGATATCGATTGAAAAATGTCAATGCAGCGATAGACAATTACACATGTTCGAACAATAGCTAATAATTTTCAACCGAATATGATGCAAAAACCTCCAGACGATAATAACGATAATGAGCCTGAAAACACCACTGATGATGTGCATGGTCCATCTCAACGGGATATTGACCGTTCCTGGGATGGTTACGAATCAGAAAAGGTTGGGGAAGGCAAGCACGCCGGCAGTATTGTATGGAAAACCGTGATTGTGATGGTGTCGTTGGTGATATTGGGCTCGATGTCTCTTGGAATAATTGGTCCGTTGCTCGGAGGTTCTCAACCTGATCGACAGTTACAGCCTGAACGCGTGGCAGCTAATGTTTTACGTGTTATTGACAGTCGGACGATCATCATTGACGCTGGGCAAGGAGAACAAATCGTACGACTGATTGGTATAAAGACTCCGGATTTTGGAGATCCGTTTTACGACTTTTCACGCGAGGTGACTCAGAGTTGGATAGGAGGGAAATCGGTAGGGCTCGAGTCCGATCAGATGGAAATTGATTCTCAAGGACGACTTTTACGATATGTTTTCTTTGAAAATATCATGATTAATGCAGCGTTGATGGTGAATGGCCTGGGCTCTATTGAAACAGAGTTACCCAATGTCCGGTACGACAATTATCTGAAGCAAATGGAATTGCAAGCCCGGGAGTCGGAAGTTGGGATCTGGGATCCCACGTATGGTGGTTCTAACCTGAATGGTCCTCAGGCTTTTCACCAAGATTTAAGTGTCTCTCCTGCAAGGCGTATTTCAATTTGAAGGAAAATACTGGCCTTCAACAAAAACCACTAAGTCAACGGTTTGGACTAGTAATCTCTAACCCTACTTATCGTCGTCTATGGGGCATTGGCCTACTGTCCAGGACGATGCACTGGTTGGAAACTGTTGCGTTAGGTATTTTCGTTTTCGAACTCACAGGCTCGCCGTTTTGGGTGGGTGTCGTTGGTTTCTTGCGGTTGGTTCCAATGTTCGTATTTGGTCCAGTTGTTGGTTTAATTGCTGATCGAATGAATCGCAAGATCTTGATGGGCTCGTCAATGACAACCCTTGCGTGTGTTTACGCCATTATGGGTCTTTTGGTGGTCAGTGGCGATATCGAACTTTGGCATATCTGTATTGGTGCCACCGTGGCTGGAGTTGTGGGGTCGACTGATTATGTCGTGCGTAGGGCGATGATTGGTGATGTAGTGGATTCGGATGGGATTTCTACCGCCATCGGTATAGACATGGCGACCAGTAATTTCTCACGGGTGATTGGACCTCTTGGTGCTGGTGCTTTTCTCGCGACAATTGGTGTGCAGGCGGCATATTTTTCTGGGGCAATTCTGTTTGGAATGGGGGCGATACTGGCATTTTCCATGCCATACGTGGTGTCTCCACTGCAGGGGACTGGTGCGAGCTCAGGTTATTTTGCGAATCTCTCAGCGGGGCTCAGGCATGTTCGGGCCGACCGTATCATTTTCGTCACAATTATCATCACGATGGTGATGAACCTGTTTGGTTTTCCCTACCAACACATGGTTCCGGTCATTGGAGCTGAAACTTTGGAAGTTGGGCCGTTATTAGTTGGAATCCTTCTGGCTACTGAAGGATTGGGCGCAACTATAGGATCCTTGATGATCGCGTTAAAAGCACGCCCCTCAGGTTATACACGCGTTTATACCATTGGGTCGATTGGCTTTCTAACAGCGATTCTTTTGTTTTCGCTGTCACCATCGTTTTGGATGGCGCTGCCGATTATGGTGATCGGCGGTTTCTCAATGTCCGGTTTCGCTACGATGCAAAGCATCATTGTCATCACGTCTGCACCGATAGAGATCAGGGGACGGGTTCTAGGCGTTTTGGCTGCGGCAATTGGAACAGGTCCGTTTGGAGCATTGATAGTTGGTAGCTTGGCTGTTATTTGGGGTGCAAATAATGCGGTGACTGCGATAGCTGTAACCGGACTCATGTTGACGACTCTAACGTTAATGATCTGGCCGGCATTTTTACGTAATGTGGGAAACTCCGATTAGCCATTGGTTGGAAGATTATGCCCACAACCCGAAATGTTGCCACTGAGTTAGGAGAAATGATCAGTAACATTACAAGAGTTTGGGAATATATTTGCATAAGTGGCTTGTGTGAGATTGGACTAAGCAAGGTAGGAAGATATCGCAACTTACTCGTTGGTAGCTCTTGATATTGATGGCACAATGATCGGTCAAGATCGGGTCGTGAAACCGGATCTAGTCAAGGCTATTTCAGATGTACAGGCAATGGGCGCTGTGGTATCCATAGCGACTGGTAGAACGTTGGTTCCAGCCTTGCGAGTGGCTGAACAATCTGGCGTACTTGGCCCCGTCATTTGTTTCCAAGGGGCGATGACTTTTGACCAATTTTCCGAGTCGGTTATCCGTCATATTCGGCTAGAGAAAAATATTGCTCGTCAGTCGATCGAGTGTTTAACTTCGGCGATACCAGAAGTCATGATGTTTTTAGGTGATGAAGTATGGGTGGAGCAACGTAGCGCGTGGACCGACGGCTATGGGGAAAGGATGGGGATTGAGATTCGAGACAGAGATTCTCTCTTGTCGTTAGCTGACCGTATGCCTACAGCGATTGTTGGTGTTGGCGATCCCGATGTGGTAGGTCCACTCGTCGCTGAACTCAACTTGGAGTTGAGGGGGGCTGCGCTGGTGACGCACTCTCTACCTATGTTTTGTGAAATACAGTCTATCGGTGCCGGTAAAGATCTGGCGGTGGCACATCTGGCTGAGTCACTTGGAGTTGATCAAACTGCTGTGATTGCTGTCGGTGATGGTAAAGGTGATCAATCTATGATCGAATGGGCAGGTTTAGGGGTGGCCGTTGAGGGAGGGCATGCCGATGCGATTCGATCTTCTGATCAATTGATTACGAGTCCTGAGAATGGAGGCTTGGTTCAATTTCTTAGAGAGTTAACTGTGGGTGATAGATTTGGTCCGCCAAATGGATAAACCAACTAAATATTTATTCTTTATATTGCTAGGGGGGGAGGGTTTTCTTGAAAGACGTAATAGTCCTCGGCGGATTAAATATGGATTTGATTGTTGAAACGCCAAGGTTGGCCGGCCCGGGTGAAACGACAGAAGGAACACGTTTCTACACTACTCCCGGTGGAAAAGGAGGCAATCAGGCAGTTGCTGCGGCGCGTATTGCGGAAAGCCCGGGCTCCGTAAAAATGGTAGGGCGCATCGGGGACGATGGTTTTGGTGAACAGATGGGTCAGTTCTTGAAAAACGAGGGCATCGATATTTCGTTGTTACGTAAAACTCATGGCATTGCCTCGGGCATAGCTGCAATATTTATTCTTCCGGATGGTGAGAATCACGTGAATCCGGTTTACGGCGCAAATGCATTGTGTGATCAGCAACAATCCTTGGATGTTGCTGGAATGCTTTCGACCACAGGAGTGTTGTTGTGTCAGCAGGAGATTCCGTTGCCCGCGACAAAGGCAGCAATTGATGCCGCCTCAAAAGCTGGCGTGGTAGTTGTTCTTGATCCGGCGCCTGTCCGGGAGGTCCCTGAAGGATTTTATGATTCAGTTACTGTTCTTACCCCAAACCAGGGAGAGGCATCTGCGATGTCGGGTATTGACGTAAAGGATGCCGTTTCTGCTAGATCCGCTGCTGTAGCCATTCGTAATATGGGTACAGAAACAGTGATCGTTACACTTGGTGATCAAGGTGCTTGGGTTGAGTCTCGCGGAGTATCTGAGTTATTAGATCCGTTCATCGTGCCGGTTGTTGCCAGCGTCGCTGCAGGTGATGCGTTTAATGGAGGATTGGGCGTAGGAATAGCATCAGGGATGGATTTACTTGACGCTGCTTCACTAGGGATGGCATCGGGTGCGATCTGTGTTTCTAGAGATGGTGCTCAAGAGGCGATGGGATCTAAAACAGAAGTTTTGACCCTCATGAATTCAAAAACCAAGTAAGCATTTATTTGATATTTGGTGGCGCGCCGGAGATCTCATGAATAGAAGCTATGCCAGCCGCGTCCATAAGTTTCGCTAATCCTTTGTTCAATCGCGCTGGTAGCCCAGGGCCTTCGTAGATGAACGATGTGTACAACTGCACGGCGCTCGCACCGGAAGCAAGAAGTTTCCAGACCTGTGCGGATGTTGAAATTCCTCCGCAAGCAATAATCCCTATCTTTCCGTGTGTCATTGCCTGTACGTCAGCGATCATCAACTCAGTGTTTTCAAATAATGGTTCGCCACTCAAACCGCCGCGACCAACTTTTAATCGATTACTTTCTATTGGTCTGGTATTTGCGACGATTAGTCCATCTGCTCCCGCATCGATCGCTGTTTCTGCCAATT
>CAJWJL010000075.1:0-10317 GCA_913042135.1 uncultured Chloroflexota bacterium
GAGATGGGTTACCTATGCCACTCGACTACGGACCTAGACCATGGGGATGGCTCCCGACACCGAGCGAATAGTCACAATGGCCGTCACGAAGAATCAGATACAAATGGCTCTTGAGAACCTGCCTAGGTTTAAGTTGTCGCATCTGAACACTCCTCTGGAAACACTTGAGCGACTTAGACAGGATCTCTCCGAACAGGGAATTTCCACCCCTGATCGAATACTCATAAAACGAGATGACGCCACGGGGCTCGCTTTTGGAGGAAACAAGGGACGACATTTCGAGTTCGAGATGGGACACATTCTAGAAGGCGGCTTCGATACGGTCATAAACATAAACCATTATCATTCTAATCAAGCACGATTCCTCGCCGCAGGGTGTGCTAAGGCGGGGTTGAAGTACCACATCATCTCTACAGATATGGTGACTGCTCCAATCACAGGAAATCTACTCCTTTGCAAGCTAATGGGAGCCGTCATACACCGAACGCCCGCTGAATATGGCAGGCAGATGGCAGAAAAGATTTTTTCTGACGTGGTGAAAGATGGTGGAAACCCATACATATTGCCAGACGATCCTTTCGCCGACATTATGGGTATGATCGGATTCTTAGAAACCGGACTAGAACTTGAAAAACAATTCGAAAGTGCTGGTATTGATGGATCTGTGCGACTTTGGGGATTAACAGGACGATCTATAGCAGGGCTCCGCTTATATGCGAAAAATAGAGGCCTAAATTGGCAAGCAACAGCCGTGCAATACTCGCCAGGCAAGATAGAAGACTTTCACAAAATCACTTCTAGGCGCTCTTCTGAAGTGGCCAAAATGTTTGACCTCAAATATTCCTTAGATGAATCGGATATTACAGTTCTCGAAAACTACCGAGGTCCGGCATACGGTGAACCAGACGAACAGGTAATCAATGCAATTCGACTGGTTGGCAAAGCCGAGGGGCTGATACTAGATCCAAACTACACAGGTAAAGCTATGTCAGGCTTGATAGGCGAACTTAGGACAGACCAAATAGATTTAAACGAAACTATCTGCTTCATACACTCGGGAGGACTCCCCCAGCTATTCGCACACGCCGACAAATTCACCGAGTAGGTATATGATCTCCACTCGTATCCTGCCCATGACATATATCGAACACAATTCATTGCTATGACACAAAATTTAACCCGTAAACAACTCCAAGAACACATCGATCGGTTTCCAAGGATGCAAATAGCGCATTTGCCCACACCGCTCGAAGAGATGCCACGCCTGACAAAAAAACTTGGCGGCCCAAACATCTGGATTAAACGCGAAGACATGACAGGGCTCGCTTATGGTGGCAACAAAGCTCGACATTATGAATTCGAAATGCCACACATCGCCGACCAGGGCTACGACGTGATGATCAACATCATGGACTACCACTCCAACAATGCCCGAATGACCGGTGCTGCTGCTAATAAGATCGGGATGCGATACATCTTGATTCTGAAAAACGCTGCAAATCGAATCGTCCAAGGAAACTTACTGGTCGACAAAATATTGGGTGCTGAACTGCACCTGCTCGACGAGTTTCAATCGAATGACGCTGAAGGATACGCTAAGAATTTAAAGGACCAGCTAGAGGAACAAGGACACAAGCCTTACCTCATTCAGGATCATTTATTCCCTAGAATCGTAGGAATGATCGGATTTGTTCAAGCTGGCATTGAAATGCTCGAACAAATTGAGAATAACAATCTGAAAAATATACATATTATCGGCGTAGCAGGTCGCTCTCTTTGCGGACTCATAATCGCCGCTAAATCAATGGGATTAAACTGGAAGTTTACCGGTGTCACCGTGAACTACGATGTCCCATTAAGCGATTACATATTCCAGCACAGCAAGGACATTCAAGAAATTCTAGGGCTCCCTGTTACATTCGAAGAGAATGACATGCAAGTGTTAGACCAATACGTGGGCGAAGGCTATGGCGTTATGACACCGCAAGTAGCGGAGGCGATTCACACAGCGGCGCAGACCGATGCCATCATCTGTGACCCAAACTACACGGGAACAGTGATGGCAGCTCTCATTGATCAAGTCGAAGAAGGCGCTTTCGACAACGATGAAACGATTATATTTCTTCACACGGGTGGGCTTCCAGCAATATTTGCCTTTGCAGATCAACTGGCTAATTTCAAAGCTTAAAAAAAGCAGGGCCAGTCATTATGACCGGCCCTGCTTATAGTCCTAAGTGCAATTACCGAGTAGCGGATGATATTCGATCAGCCACCCTTGCCACACCATGTGATACTCGAGGCGTCAGGTAACTTTCAGCAATTCCCGCGCCAAAGGCAAAGGCAAAAAGAGCCAATTGGCCAGCAAATATACCGCTACCACCCATACCAGCAAGAAAAGCTACACGAGTGGTCGTTTCTTGGTCGGAAACTAGAGGCAGCGAGATAATTCCGGCTCCGAATAATGCAAACACTGCCAAAGCGAGAACTCCCCCTACCAATGGTCTAGCGATACCAACCATAAAAAGAGCAACCTTCTCCGTATACTCAAACTGCATGGTCACTGTTCGCAGTAAAACGGCAAATGAACTGCCAGCAATTCCAAAAATCACTGCAGCGAACACGATCTCAAGCGGAGTTGATAGAAATAACGCTTCCAAACCCGAAACGGTTACAGTTAACGCTGCCAAGGCACCAGCCAGCAGTGTCAATCCCGCCATCGGGAACACGATTCGCCTCAACATTGTTCGTGATTGAATCATCTCCTCGACATTGGCATTCAAAGTACCCAAAATCTGGTCACCATCACGTAAAACATCGATACCACCATTCATGGCCCTATCTATCCAGGCCTGGAGGTTTTCAATCATCTGCGCATGATCTTTGAGTTTGGCACTACGAACCCTTATCATCAGTCGTTCAACTGATGCGATGAAAGGACCCGCCTCGCTCGTCATTCCCCTACCACTCTCTTTAGGAGTAACATCCTCTGCTTCGAAACGTACTGGTTCAGTCATATATTGCTCCTATTAGTAAATTTTAAGCGCTATTGCTCATTTGGCCGTTATGTAAATGCATTTCCGCAATAACCGACAACCCTTTTTGGGATGTCGCGCCGTTTGAATATAAACGCAAACCTAGCACCCAGTTCGTATCTGGTCAAGAATTCAGTTCAATATCAAAACGATATGCATAGCAAAACTCATCAAGCTACAAGTAACTCTTGCATGACAAGAGCTACCTCATTTTCTGTTCTGCTCTTTGCCTTAACACCTTCTTTGACGAGTACGCTACCCAGGAAATCCCCAGAACAAATGCAAGTGTGACCAAAATGAAAAGTCCAGAACCCCAGTCATTACCAACCCCGCTTCGTTGACGCGGTTGAACATGAATCGACATCACCGTCCTACCACTGCCCAGTTCTGAGTCGACTTCTACGTCTATAGCCCAAACACCCGCATGTTCCAAATCTAACTGAGCAAGATAAAAAATGGGGTCAAATGGCGAATTGAGAGCCGGTGAATATTGTTTCTTCCCTTTTTCTGAAGGTGTCGCGTATACCCGGACAAATGCATTATCAACATCGACACCCGTAACCTTGTCGCGTACCCGAATAGCAAAACGACTGGTACCAACTATCGGACTCACAGGGCTTACTTGTAATTGCACAGTGTGAGGACCCACCGGGTCTTCACCAACAATCGTATAACCAACAATCTCTTCATTATCCTGTGCGCTTGCTGGAAAAACCGGCACAAAAAGTCCCATAGCGCTTAAAATCAACACCGATAACCATCGATTCAACCAACGAGATTCCAGAGATATGATTTTCAAAATTAAGCCATTATTACGCAAACACCCTGAACGTGTTCACGTCGATTGTGATCGTTAAATAAACTGCTAATAATTTTGTCGTATTCAAGTCCATATTGGGGACTAAAATCGGTAATTATCATGCAAATCTGATCACTCAGATTCTTCAGGGATTTTCACATTTCGGAATGAGAAGAAAATAGCGAAATTGTAGGCCAGTTTAAGCCCGCCACCAATCAGCCACGGTGCGACAGTATAAGCGCCAGCCCATAAAAATCCCGTCAAAGTGGAACTCGGTACCCGTCCCAAACCGCGCCCAAGATTCGCAGATCCAGCCATCACTGTACGCTCTTCAGGCGGCACTAAAGCCATCATGTATGACTGCCTTGTCGGCACATCCATCTCATCAAATAGACCGCGAATCATCCATATCGCAACTGCCATGGATCCTGTTGTAGAGAATGCAAACAAAATTAGGCATATATTAGACGCGACCTGTGTCCACACAAATGTATTGAGAAGACCGATACGCTTTGCCAGCAAAGGCGCCAACCAAATCGACAGCATGTTTAAGGCCTGTGTAGCGATAAGAACGGCGGCAATTACGCCTTCATTCATACCGTGTTTTTCCAACATCCATAATGCAAAAAAAGAATCAAATATCATGCCACCGGCGAATGAATCGACGCCAAACAATCCAGATATTTTGATAATTGACCTGCGTGACCGGGTTCGAAATGGATTTACTAATATTTGACCCGCATGCACCTTAGGTTCGGCTGCTGATGAAAGAGGCAGGTAGGTAATTGCATTGACTAGGTTAATAACCAAATAGATCGCTAACAGCACTTGGTAAGCATCAATCAACTCCCAACCACGAACTGTTATCAAATAAGTTGCAATCGCTACCAATCCACTACCGATAGCCCTTCCTGCAGCTGATGACATAGAAAGGTTTGAAAATGCCCGGGTACGAGTTTGAAAATTGGTCACCTGTGTCAAAGATGACTGTTCCAATTGAAGGCTCGGTCCCCAGTGCATACCACTACCTGCATAAGAACCGAAAAACGAGGCCACCCCAATGAGCCACACATTCTCAGTAAAAAAGAGCATCAAAATAGACAGGGCAGTAATTGATGCTATAGCCACGAGCCATACACGGTGAGAAATCGCATTGGCCGTAAACATCACGATGAGTGAAAGCACAAACCCACCAACCAGGCTGGCGCCTAGGACTAGCCCGATCTGAGGTATCGAAAGCCCGATCTGAGATAGATATATGGCCAAGATTACAGCGATGAGACCCCGACCCATATCTCGCAGTCCTCTACCTGCGTAGACGATAAACGCGTCAAGACTCGGGCGTCCGCCACCAGAATGGGATGTTATTTCTGTAGAAACCATATAGAGCTATGGATTGAAAGGTATCGAGATCTGGGTTGTCTTATCTTTGAATGATTTTAGATACGAAAACATCCTAAAGATTAATTAGACAAATATGTTGATTCATATAAACATTCTCTACCTGCCGTGGATCTAGGTATATTCACCAAAGAACCGTTACTAACGGCTTATCCTATGTAGAATCTCCTAATAACCACGCTCATGGTGCCACACTTACTTTAGGTTGTAACTTATTTTGACTACTGCACAACAATTCGACTCGGTCTTGAAAAACGGCCATGTCGTTGATCCAGCAAATGACATAGATGGACGGTTTGACGTCGGAATAAGACACGGCAAGATTGCATCCGTCATGGACAACATCAATTTAGACATGGCAGACGACGTTATCGATGTCGACGGACAAATCGTCATGCCAGGGCACATCGATACCCACGCACACGTGTCGAGTGTATTCGGAAATGACACAAATCGGGCTTATGGACATGCCATGCTCGTAGAGTCCGGAACCACTACAGCGCTTGACCTTGCAGGTAATCCCACACTCATGGCAGAAGGAATGTTACGGCGTGGGGCAGGATTGAACGTCGCTTCTTTGATGGGTTTGGTCCCTCACTCAACAATATCTGAAGACGACCCTCGACCGAGTGTTGTTAGAGATGTAATAGACAACACCAAAAAACAAGGAGGAATCGGAGTTAAATTACTTGGTGGCTACCATCCGTTCACTCCAGAAGCATCATCTAACGTAGTTAAAGCAGCCAATGAACAAATGGCCTGGGTTGCTTTTCATGTAGGAACCAAGGATTCTGGGAGTGATATGACTGGTCTGCGAGAAGTTCCTGATATTACTGAAAACGGTCGTCTGCACGTCGCCCATATCAACTCATATACCAGAGGTATGGTTGATGAACCGCACGAAGAGGTCAAGGAAGCCCTATCACTAATCGAAGGAATGCGATCACAGTGGGTGACGGAAGCATACCTTGCTCAAATCAATGGCACCAACGGACTGTGTGATGAAAATGGTGATGTGGTCTACAACGTCGCTCAGAATTGCCTCAAAGCACGCGGCTACCCGACAACGGACAAAGGGATTAAGGCCTCTCTACTAGACGGCTATGGCTCAGCCTTAACCGCACACGGCGGGCGTGTGATTACAGTGACAGGAGAAGAAGCCGTTAAAATTTGGGAGTCGGCAGCAACCAACACTTCCCTTAGTTATCCAGTAAACCCTGCAACCAGCGCGTTCAGCCTCGCAACCGCCAAATACGATGATGACACATTCAAGGTGGATGCGATTTCAACTGACGGTGGTTCCCTACCAAGAAACGTGGCAATACAGCGAACAATGGCACTTGTAGCATTTGGTGCTTTGACTATGTCCGAAGCGGTAATAAAACTTAGCTACTCTCCTTCAAGGATGATGGGTCTGTTGAACAAGGGCCAATTATCAGAAGGTGCAGACGCAGATATAACTATTGTCAATCCAAAAACCGGCAAAGCGACAATGTCGCTGGTGGCAGGTGAATTAATCATGGTCAATAGGCGAGTGGTCGGTAAGGGTGGGACTTGGCTAATCCTTGAGGAAGGACGCAAGGCAGCTGAATCCAAAGGATTGCCATACGAAATAATTAATCTGGAAGAAAGCAAAATGTACGAAAACTGGAAGTAGCTTTCACTGCCTGAAGTCAAACAAAAAGGAATAGCAAGTGTCACTTAAGAATCGAATCGGTTTCGACGCTGGAAAAACTCGCATAGAAGATGCAATACGCTGGGCGATAGATAATAAGTTTTTCTTCCTAGACTTCAACGCAGATACGGGTCCTAATCACATGGACACGTGGACCAATGAACGAGCACGCAACGTTCGTAATATGTGTGAATCGAATGATATATCTATAGGCCTACATACCCTTTCAGCGGTAAACGTCGCTGAGTTCTCTCCATTTGTTGCACAAGCTGTCGAGGATTACATGCGGGCAAGTGTGGACCTAGCAAATTTGCTTAATTGCCAGTGGACGGTCGTACATGCCGGGTATCATTTCTCAGGCGATATTGCGGAACGCAAAAATGCATCCGTTGAACGCCTCAAACGCATCGCAAAATACGGTGCAGACACTGGTCAAAAAATTCTCCTAGAAAATCTTAATTTCGAACCCGATAAAGCAGAAGTCCACTACATGGCGCACAACGTCAAAGAAACGAAGGAGTATTTCGACGAGATTAAACCCGAGCATCTAGGATGGGCCTTCACTGCGAACCATTCAAACTTAGTACCTGAAGGTATTGAGGGATTTTTAGATGCATTTGGGATTGAAAGAATCGGAGAGGTTAGGCTGGCTGACAACGACGGTGACTATGAAGTCCACCTAATCCCTGGCAAAGGAAATATCAATTTCAATAACTTGTTCACTCGTCTTGAAAGCGCCGGTTACAAGGGTCACTACTCTATGGCATATGGATCTGATGAAGAGCGAATTGAGTCACGTAACCAATTAGGAACACTAGCCTAAAGCAACAAATATCAACAACCAAAGCCTGAAAGGCAATCCCATGTATCACGTCGAAGATATTGACCCAAATGCTTTATTTCCAGTGGGAACATCGCCCCATGGTCGATCGGCTCGTGCGCCAGCAATCGGATCTCGCGGAATGGTTGCCTCAGCCCATCCGTATGCTTCACAGGCTGGTCTAGACATTCTAAAAGATGGTGGCAACGCCATCGATGCAGCTGTGGCTGTTGCATCTACGCTCAACGTCGCTGAGCCATATATGTCAGGGATCGGTGGAATCGGAATTGCACTTATTTACATCGCCAAAGAGAATCGGACGCGAGTTTTAAATTTCTCTGGCCATGCCCCAAACGCCGCACGGCCTGAAATGTACGATCACCTCAACGCGGAAACCGGCCCTATTGCCCCCCTTGTACCGGGCAATGTTTCGGGCTGGATGACAATGCACGAAACTTACGGATCGCTACCACTTTCTAGGGTTATGCAAGATGCTATTCAATATGCAGAGGAGGGCATCGCTCTCACACCTTTCAACGCAGCAATGCTCGAAGAGAACCTAGTACGAATTGATCAGTTCGAAACATCTCAAAAATCCGTGTTCATCGAACGAAACGGTATGGGTGCAGGTTCACTTTTACGCCTTCCACAACTCTCCGAAAGCCTGGCAGCGATAGCGGAAGGTGGTCAAAAAGAATTCTATGAGGGTAATTTAGGTGATCGTATTCAGTTGGGTCTGGCTAACTCTGGAGGAATCATCAGTCGCGAAGAATTATCAAAATATAAAGCGGTATGGCAGGAGCCTTTAACCACCAACTATCGAGGATTCGAAATTCGAGTCGCACCACCTAATTCCTCCGGGTTCCAAATTCTCGAAACGCTGAACATACTCAGCAATTTCGCCGAACTACCGTACGGCTCTAGCGATACGCTCCATAAGATTGTGGAAGCTGTCTATGTCGCTGCGGATGATCGTGCGAAATATGCCGGAGATCCAGCCTATGTGGAAATACCCCTAGAACGATTATTGTCCGCGGAATATGCCGCCGATAAAGCTGAAGAAATTGACATGCTAGAAACATCCGGACCTCCTCCTGAAAGATGGAATCGCTCCCGAGTTGACCACCCTCCTGTCGGCGTAAAAGTCGAATATTCGAGTGGACTCACAACTCACTTTGCAACATCAGACGCCGAAGGCAACACAGTAACTGTTACACAGACACTCGGAGGTGCATTTGGATCCGCCGTAGTAGCAGGTGATACGGGAGTGTTCATGAACAATATGTGCAAGTGGTTCGATATCGACCCCGACACTGGCAGCCCAAATTTGATTGGTCCGGGAAAACAACAGGACTTCTGTATTGCGCCAGCTCAAATATTCGAATCCACTGGCAATAAGAGCATCCGAATGTCCCTGTCAACTCCCGGCAGCTGGGGCATCCTACATACAACAGCTCAGATGATGTCTAACCACATAGATGCTGGCATGAATGTACAGGAAGCTATAGAGGCGCCAAGATTCCGTATCTACGACACAGGGATGCTTTTATTAGAAAACCGATTCCCAGCGCAAATGCGGGAGGACCTAGCTAGACGAGGTCACCGTGTACATGTCGCACCTGACTGGCACAACGCTGTCGGAGGTGGACAGGGCATTCAATTCACCAAACACGGGACAATGCTTGGTGGTGCAGATCCACGTCGAGACGGGGTCGCAATGGGCTTTTAAACAGTGCCTGTAAGTGCAATATTCACAGCAAATTTCATTTCAAATCCAACCTTTTAACGCTGGACTCGTCCTGATGTATCGCCACCTGCAACAGCCATTACTTCTTTAACGCTTACCAAGTTGAAATCACCATGGAAGGTGTGCGACATTGCAGAGGCTGCGACAGCGAAATCAAGGACCTGGCGTGAGTTCCAATCATCTTGATTTTGGCCGTAGATCATTGCAGCGCAAAATGAATCTCCACCCCCAACTCGGTCAACTATCCGAACTGGGTACTTCTTTCCAATGAGAATTTCCTCTCCATCATAGTAGATGGCACTCCAGTCATTATCGTCAGCAGATTGACTTTCACGAAGCGTAATCCCAACCTTCTTAAAGTCGAACCTATCCACTAATTCCTGTACAACAGGCCGATAAGCATCAGGATTTAGTTCTCCAGCTGTTACATCAACACCCTCAGCAGCAACCCCAAGACATTTTTCAGCGTCTTCCTCATTGCCAATCGAAATATCGACATGCTTCATCATCGGGATCATGGTTGCCTGAGCTTCTTCGGCCGTCCATAAATTCTTACGGTAGTTCATATCCGCGCTGACAGTAAGTCCAAGTCGCTTAGCTGTTGCGGCTGCCTCTTCACATGCAAGGGCTGCGCTCTCAGAAATAGCAGGAGTGATACCAGTAAAGTGAAACCAGTCCTGACCAGCGAACACTGTCTCCCAATCGATATCACCGGGCTTGATTTCAGCAATCGAAGATGCAGCACGATCATAAACCACTTTTGAGGCACGCATTGATGCCCCAGATTCCAAGTAATACGTCCCTAGCCGCGTCCCTTCTCGCAAAATCTTCGAAGTGTCAACA
>CAJWJL010000076.1:0-10167 GCA_913042135.1 uncultured Chloroflexota bacterium
GGGCGATCTATTACGTGCGCGTATTAGAAAATCCAACTTGTCGGTGGTCGACATGGGATGCATTGGCAAGCGGGGTTTCACCTCGTCCTGACTTTCCTGCAACGATTCAGGAGAGAGCTTGGTCCTCGCCGATTTGGTATAGACCTTGATACGGCTTCTAAAGCATCGACTGATGGTCAGCAGCTTCTGGCTCGTAATTGTATTTTGGTTTGCTGGGTACTCTTTGGCGTCGGAGTCTGACGAAGGACGATCCGGCCGGCCCAATATCATAATCATATTGGCCGACGATTTGGGATACGGTGACATAGGAGCTTACAACCAGGCCAGTCAAACATTTTTACAGACACCCCACATTGATAAGTTGGCCGAGAGTGGAGCACAATTCAACGCTGGTTACGTTGCGGCTGCGGTTTGTAGCCCTTCGCGCGCCGCGCTTATGACGGGTAGATATCCACAACGTTACGGATATCACTTCAATGACAATAGTCGTCAGGGATTACCTCTGAATGAAAAAACGATTGCAGAACGATTGAAGGAGGTAGGTTACCGCACCGGATTGATTGGCAAGTGGCAACTCGGGTGGTCGGCTGATCAAAAACCTAATCAAAGGGGATTCGATTATTTTTTTGGGATGCGAAGCGGGACGATTTATATACCACCAGAGACTGACGGCGTTGAGACTTGGCTACCTCGGGGAGAGGGGTTTGCAGGAAATCTGTCGGTATTTCGTGCAGGTACTGAAATCGTTATAGGACAGTCACTGACGAACAGAAGCAAAAGCCCTCTCTATCGAAATGATAAAGAGGTTCTGGACTCGGGTTATCTGACGGAGACACTGACGAGTGAAGCCAAGCGATTTATCGAGAGGAATCAAGATCAACCTTTCTTTCTTTATTTGGCTCATTACGCGCCCCATGCGCCGCTTCAAGCTACAAAAAAATATTTGGATTCGTTTGCCGATGTTAAGCCGTTACAAAGAAAGATTTACCTGTCGATGGTAAAGGCGGTGGACGACAGCGTTGGGACAATTCTCACCACGGTACGAGACCTGGGCCTGGCAGAAAATACCTTGACGATTTTTTTGTCAGATAATGGATGTGCCAAGTACCTCAGAGGGGGATGTCAAAACGTCCCCTATTCCGGGGGCAAACGGTATCATTTGGAAGGTGGAATCAGAGTGCCTTATGTGATGCACTGGCCTCAGACTATTCCCGCCGCTCGTCACGATGACATGGTTAGCTCATTAGACATTCTGCCGACTGTCATGAGGGCATCAGGCATAAAGGAGGATTTAGAGGACAGCCTCGATGGGCTTGACTTAATGGATTATCTTGCCGGTACCGGCAACTCCATGGTTAGAGAGGCTTTGTTCTGGAGGGCCGGGCCTAATCGAGCGGTTAGGTACGATAAGTGGAAGCTTTGGAAAGTGAATCGAACTTCAAAGGAATTGGCGTCGGCGACGCCAAACGGGGGCTTAATTAAGCGACTGTCGAGTGAGGGTTCACCTTTTGGTCAAGAAACGTTTCTTTACGATCTGTCCCTAGACGAGAGTGAAAGAACTAATGTCGCTGATAAGTTTCCCTCAATTGTGACCAAACTTGAGCGTATGTTGTCCGAATGGGATGAACAGATGCAAGATCCCACGGTAAAGAGTAGACGCTCTACTGCGACCTTTATTGAGGGCTCTCCCGTGGAATTGATTTTCTAAGCTGATACCACAGCTATTAATGTGGAGGAGTAAACAATCTTAAAGGTTTTAGCCGTTTTTAGTGCTTTGTTTCTGGGCATCTGTCAAAACGCTCTAGCAGGTAAGGATCAGGACAGCTTGGCGCCTAACGTTGTACTGATATTGGTTGACGATCTGGGTTATGGCGATGTTTGCACATATGGATGTCGGGACTCCAAAACGCCGCACATTGATTCGTTAGCTCGGGAAGGAGTCAAGTTCACTCAGGCATATGTCAGCGCGCCTGTGTGTAGTCCCTCCAGGGCGGGACTTATGACGGGTCGTTATCAGCACCGGTTTGGCCACGAATACAATGCCGGTGGTGTCGCGAGGGTGATTAAGAGGGGTCTCGGCACGCCGGAATCGGAAGTCATGCTGCCTGCAAGACTGGAGCGTTTGGGTTATCGAACTGGCATGGTTGGAAAGTGGCATCTAGGTCAACTTCCTGGTCAACTTCCCACCGCAAAAGGGTTTCAGGAATTTTTCGGATTTTTACATGGGTCCAATTTATACTTTCCAACGCTTGTAGGGGAGGGGATTCGATATGAAAAAACCGCGACCGAGAATTACAGTTTCCGAAGAAGTGAAGATAATCCAATTATCAGTGGTACTGAGCCGGTAGAGGAAGGTGAGTATCTGACCGATGCGTTCACTCGTGAATCGTTAGCCTTCATAAAGAAGGGGGATGACGAGAAGCCATTCTTCTTGTACTTGGCCTATAACGCCCCCCACACGCCCTTGCAGGTCTCGCAGAAGTATTATGAGCGTTTTCCTCATATTACTAACGAAAAACAAAGAATCTTCGCTGCGATGGTCAGTGCCGTGGATGATGGGGTTGGTAGGTTGCAAGCACAATTGAAATCGGAGGAAATCACCAGGAGCACAATGGTCCTTTTTCTCTCCGATAACGGTTGTGGTACCTACACAGGTGCCTGCTTCAACGATCCATTGCTCGGAGGAAAAGTGATGCCCTTTGAGGGCGGTATTCGCATACCCTTTTTGATGAGTTGGAAGGACGTAATAGATGAGGGAATGGTTATCGACGAACCAGTCAGTTCATTGGACATTCTTCCCACTGTTTTAGAGGCTATTGAGGGGCAGCCTGTCGATCTTCCTGGCGTGGATGGAGAGAGTTTTATGCCACTCGTGACTAATGGAAAATCTCTGGGGAGAACTTTTTATTGGAAGAACGGGGATAATTGGGCGGTGCTTGAACATCCATGGAAACTGATAAGCCTTAACGACCGTTATACCTTTTTGTTCGATCTAGAGAACGACGTTCGTGAGGATGTCAACTTGGCAAAGGAGAAACCGGATCAAGTAGAAAGATTACGAGAAAAATACAAACAATGGTCATTTGAAAACCCTAAACCCCTTTGGGAAACGAAGGGTAAGGGAAAAATCCATTTAGAGGCGATATTGAATCGCGACAATCCGATAATTCCGACAAATGAGGACGGGCCCGGCCTAGTCGAATTTAGTATTTAACGGGAAGAATTGTTATTTCGTGTGCTGTATTGTTATCAAGATAGGTATAGGCAATTACGGCTCGGTACGGGCTCGGCTGGTTAAGCCTTTTCTTCTTTTTTTCTGGTCAGTTCTTCCTGGATTTCTTTGTGCCGCGTCCGATCAATGTTGTAGCGGGTCATACAGTAAAACACAGGTAGGACGATCAAGACTGCCCCTGGTCCACAAATAAGAGCGAGCATTGTCAGCGTGCTTTCGGGTATGTCGCTGGCAGTCTTGATTGTCGAGCCTACAGGCCACTTAATTAAATCGATCAGTAGACCGGCTATTGCAACGCCCGCGCCACTAGAAGCCTTGCCGCAGAACGAAAATACACCGAAAAAGACACCTTCGTTACGCCTCTCATGTCTGACTTCGTGCTCATCTGCCACATCCGCGATCATGCTTGAGACGCAGACAACAATCTGGGCCAATCCAGCCCCGGCTATCGCAGCGAAGGTAATTAAGATTGAGAGATTCCAGAGTGAGTCGATTGGGGGGTAGAAACCGAGGAATCTTAATGCAAAGGGAGAAAGATTTGCCGTCGCCCATATCGCGGCCCCGGTCATGAGAAGCGTTCTTTTATCCATGTACTTGCTCGCCCAGGGAGCGGCCGCATAGCCAATGAGCGTTGCTATTGATCCGGCGAGTAACACACCGGGTATCTGTGAAGGAGAAAGTTCCCAGTAGAAGGTGTTTACATACAAGCTTAGCGAATTTACTAACGTCGCTGGAATAGAACCTAGCATGTATGCGATGACCAACCATCGGAATGAAACATTACGTAGTGAATTTTGAAGATCTCTAATAATGAGATTGAAGCCATAATGAGTCGAATCACTCGGATTGTGTAACAAGGGAATTACTTTGTGCGTACCCAGGCTGGTTGCGACGATGGAAATGAATATTCCCAAAGATAGTATTGCTGCGAAGGCAGGATAGTTAATAGGATTGAGTTGGCCATTAGGGTATTCGTCCGTAGCAGCAAAGAAATTCGCGAATCCCACATTGAGTATGATCCATCCTGAGACGCCAAAAAGCATGCGATAGGCGACCAGCTTGGTGCGCACGTCGAAGTCTTCAGAAAGTTCGGCACCGAACGCTAGGTGCGGCACATGAAAGAGTGTCATGCTCATCCTGGTCATAATGGAAAAACAGGTTAGCCAGATAAAAAGTCCGCTCTCGTCGCCTACCACGGGGTCAAAAAGGAAATAGAATGACACTGCCAAGGGAAGGCTGGATGCATACATGAAAGGGTGTCGTCGACCAAAAGAGGATCTTAAATTATCTGATACCGTCCCCATGACCGGATCAGTCACCGCATCGATTGCGGTGGCAATCATTAACGCGAGCCCACAAAGCGTCCCTGAAAGACCCAGAACCTGGTTGTAGTAAAAGAAGAGTAAAATTGCAAAGGCGCTGTTCATTAGACCCTCTGACAGCTGGCCAAACGAAAAGAAAAATACTGTAGATTTAGAAAGCGCTGGGCTTCGCGTGTTTAGTGCCAACTTCCTCCCCCGTTGTAGGGATTGTTATTGCATCGAAGTGTAAATGCAAAGCGTTTTCTCAACCGGTGAGTTTTCATCATTGTGAATTTGTTTAACTTGTTTTGGCTCAATACATAAGCAAGGCGTTATTGTGTATTCTCATCTTGTATCTGTCGGGAGACGTAAGCCCATGCTCAATAACAGCGATAATTTGTCTAGAAGGGATTTGATTAAAAGGATCGGGTTGTCTGCCTCTGCAAGCCTGATTGCCCCCATGTCCTTTGCCAGAACAGAAGAAACTCAGTCTGGCTCGTTAAGGATCACTTCGGTTAGAGCGTTTCCGGTGAAGATGTGGAAGAATTTTAGTGGTTGGAAATCGATGCAGTTTGAATCAAATGATGATTCTCGGCGATGGTTTTATCGAGGCCCCTATGCGCAGTTGACCAGCTCAATTGTTGTGATAATACAAACCAAAGAAGGCGTCACGGGTTATGGTCTGGGCGCAGGAGGACAGGTTGGCGTGCAGATAGTGGAAGGCCATCTCCGCGATTTACTCATTGGTACCAATGCCTTAAATGTGGAGATGCTGTGGGATCAAATGTACTCATCTGGTTTGTTCTACGGCCGAAGAGGTGCTTTTGTTATGGCGTTGAGTGGAATTGATAACGCCCTGTGGGATATTAGGGGAAAACAGGCCGGTCGACCCGTGCACAGTTTGTTGGGGCAAAAAGGCAAGGACAGAATCCCGATTTATCAAACGGGCCGACAAACAGAAGTGGAGATTGGACTAGAGCGAGGCATCCAACATTTTAAAGTAGTAGTTGCTGATGGTGTTCGAGACGGTGAGCCTGGGAAACAGCGAACCGAGAAAATTCTCAGCGAGGTAAGAGAGTTGATCGGTCCACAAAAGTCACTAATGGCCGAATGTACGGCTAAGTGGAACGATGTTAATTATACCTTGGAAATGGCGCGAAGACTTGAAGGTTGTGATCTTTATTGGATAGAAGAACCCCTTTCTCCTGATGATCTCGTAGGTTATGAACAGCTCGTCGCGCAGATTGATAGTACTCGCATTGCAAGCGGAGAACACGAGTATACTCGCTATGGGTTTTCTGAGCTCATCCGGCACCGAGCAGCTGACGTGTTTCAGCCTGATGTCAGCTGGTCGGGTGGACTAACTTCCCTGATAAATATTGAAGCATTAGCGAAAAATAATGCACTCGAGTTCACTCCGCATCGAGGAGGTTGCCTTTTTGGTCTACCCATTTGTCTAAATTCTAATCAATGTAATTGGGCGGAGTCCTTTGGTGACGAGCGGTATTCGACTGATCTAATGATGGCGATGACGCCAGAGGTGGACAACGGTTTTTATTTGCCGTCTCAAAAACCCGGCTTTGGAACGGCGCTGGATGAAACGCTAATCAAAAAGCACGTGTTGGTCTGATTTCGCTCTTAGTTCACGAGAAACTGAGAAGTAATGGATAGATACCCTGTCTGAAGGGTTTCTGTTGTAACCTCCTGATTGCCGCATTACCATCTGAAAAATCAACGTTTCAAGACTTGTTTATTTGACATCGCGCATCGGTTTTGGGAAAACGTCTAATAGAGTGTTAGAGGTTGACCTCTAATGAATAATGCAAGTGAGAGATTAAAAGGGGGGATTATGTTCAGCGAGGGTGTTCGGTTTCTCACATTTACATGGTTTTTGGTTTGGATGCTGTTCCAAACAAGTGGCGTCCAAGGCGAAGAAAAATCGGAATCATTGAGAAATGCCTACTTTGGTGATTTGCACATTCATACCATGTATTCGTTGGATGCATTCATGAGTATGGGAGCTCTTCGCACTGGTCCGGATGCTGCGTATCGTTATGCAAAGGGAGAGGCGATTCAGCATCCTTCTGGTCAGAAGATTCGTTTAACCGGCCCCCCGCTGGACTTTCTGGCTGTATCTGATCATGCGATGTATTTGGGTTCGTTCACCGCTTTGTTGGACCCGTCGAGCGATAACTTTAATCATCCCCTGAAACAAGCGGTGCTGAATTCGAGAGGGATTAACGATTTTTTTAAAGTGATGGGTGCTCAAATGAATTGGCAAAACTTTCTGGATCGCACCGCCACTTTTTCCAGTGACAAAATAATCAAGGATACTTGGCGAAAGGAGATTGAGGCGGCTGAGCGCCACAATGAACCGGGAACATTCACGACCTTTGTGGGTTATGAATACACGCCGACACCTGACGCACGACATCTGCATCGAAACGTTATATTCAAGTCGTCGGACGTGCCCGACATGCCTTTCAGTTCAGTGGATTCTGGTGATCCAGAGGATCTGTGGGATTGGATGGATGGAATCAGAGCGGAGGGCACTGAAGTAATGGCGATACCGCATAACATGAATCAGAGCGACGGATTAGCGTTTATGGAGTCAACCTGGCGGGGCGAGCCCGTCGATCGCATGTTTGCCGAGAAACGCATTCGCAATGAACCGATTGCAGAAATCAGTCAAATAAAAGGGACTTCGGAGACGCATCCCTCATTGTCGCCCAATGACGAATGGGCAGATTTTCAGATCGTTCAGTATTACCTGAATCGAGTAGAAAATAAGGATCCTATATCTGTTTTCAAAGGTGGTTATTGGCGAGATGCTTTAAATACTGGGTTGGAATTAGAAGAAAAGCTAGGTGTTAATCCTTTTCAGCTTGGTGCAATCGGTTCGAGTGATAACCATTCTAGTGCCGGTTCCTACGAAGAAGATAAATTACACAGTAGTAATCGTAATAACAGACCTCAGGGCCGTGGTTCGGCACCAAGAAATCTATCTGAGGAGGATAAAGCGGGAGAGGACATTTGGAAGGGGTTCGTCACGCCAAGATCGGCAACTCATGGAACCGGTGGATTGGCTGGGGTCTGGGCAGAAGAAAATACACGTTCATCGCTTTTTGAGGCAATGCAGCGTCGAGAGACCTTCGGCACATCTGGTCCTAGGATTGCGGTACGCTTGTTTGGGAGTTTCGACTTTAATGAAGACGTTTTGGAAGAACCGGATCTAGTATCGACCGCGTATAGACTGGGCGTACCTATGGGCGGGGTTTTGTCGGAGAGTAAGGGATCGTCGCCCAAGTTGTTGGCATGGGCTGCGCGTGATCCCAACTCCGGCTGGTTGCAAAGGGTTCAGATTGTTAAGGGTTGGCTGGAGGAAGGAGAGTCGAAAGAAAGGGTGTACGACGTTGTTTGTTCCGATGGCCTTGCAGTAGATACTCAATCTCATCGCTGCCCAGACAATGATGCGACGGTCAATCTGAACGATTGTTCTATTAGTCGAGATTTGGGCGCGGTGGAGCTTGTAACATTGTGGGAAGATCCCGATTTTAATGAGGGGGTTCGAGCCTATTATTATGCGAGGGTTCTGGAGAATCCGAGTTGTCGCTGGTCGACTTGGGATGCGATTAGATTAGGGATAAAACCAAATCCGGATTTGCCTGCTAGTCACCAAGAACGAGCCTGGAGTTCGCCCATTTGGTACAACCCGAGCTAAATTTGTTGGATTTTACTTGCTTAGAAGGTTAAATTAATAGACTGAACGTTCTATATTTATAGGGAGAGTAGAGTGGAACATTATTTATCAAGGAGTCTGGTTGGCGGTCTGATTTCAGCGGCCTTATTTGCAGCACTGTTGTCAATACCTTCGATTTCACAGTCCGAAGAGCAAAGCATCATCGAAGAGGTGATTGTCACGGCTCAAAAGCGTCAAGAGAACATACAGGATGTACCCATTTCAATGGCAAGTTATAGCGGAGACTTTCTTGAGTCCTCGGGGATTGACGGTTTGAATGAGCTCTCACAATATGCCCCTAATTTTAGAGTGGATACGCATGGAACGCCTCGAAATTCCTCGATGAAGATCAGGGGTATCGGTTCGTATGCGCAAAATGCAGGAATCGATGGGTCTGTAGGAATTTATTTGGACGACGTTTATATCCCAAGAATAGGATCTATGCTTGGTAACTTGGTTGATATACAGTCACTTGAGATCTTAAGGGGTCCTCAAGGGACCTTATATGGACGAAATACGCCGGTTGGTACACTCAATATCCGAACTCGAAAGGCGACTCAGGAGTTTGAGGGTTACACCCAGTTGACTGGCGGCAGTTACGGTAAGCAGCAAATCGCGGGGTATTTTTCTAGAGGAATCACCGATAATACGGCGGCGCGGGTGGCTTTCTGGTCCGATGACTTTGATGGCTATACATGGAACCAATACAAAGATACCCGAGTAAATGATAGGAGAAGTCACGGATTCAGGTTGAAATTTGAGGTGGCGCTGACGGATAGCCTTGATATAAGTTTGATTCGAGATTACCAGAAATCGACTTATCACTGCTGTTCATCAGAGTGGTTTGTAATTACGCCTAACACTCTAAATTCTTTCGAAGCGATGGCGGCGGGAACGGGCATTCCGCTGTCCGATTTTTTGGCCGGTACTGATGATCCGTACGATCACTCGGTTTCTAATAACGATACTCAGGATGTAATCGACACTCAGCACGGTCTCGCGATTGTTGCTGAATTGACCCTTGGAGGAGCCTTGGAAGGCCATACTTTTAAGTCAGTGACCTCGAAGCGAGACTGGTATAATGATGCTGACCTTGGATTTGATGAATGGCCTTCCTCCGTTGTTCAGGGTATTCAAGATGAGATACAGGATTCGGTTTCGCAGGAATTTCAGTTAAGTTCTCCTGAGGGTGGTATTGAATTGTCCGGTGGATCCAATTTGGAGTACATAGCTGGAGCATTTTATTATCGGCAGGATTCCACTTTTAAACAAACCACCAACTTTCTTGAGCACTCACAATATTTACCGCTTGTGCAGTTTTTGTCTAACAGAACTGGAGTGCCTGCATCTCTAATAGAAGGTAATGGTGATAACGATGTATGGGAGCAGGAGGTGGACTCGCAAGCGGTATTCGGTCAGCTCACATTAAATCTATCAGATCAGTGGTCAGTAACCGGCGGTGTTCGGTGGTCGAGAGATAGAAAAGAGGCGAGCCGAATGTCGAGTTTTGAGAATCGATTTATGCCGATTAGGAGAAATTTCACCAACCTGGAATTTAATGAAGAAATCGATGAGAGTTCGGTTATTTGGACGGCCAATACAAGATACACCCTGAATGATGACGTCATGTTTTATTTTACAGCATCTTCTGGGTATAAAGCTCCTGGTATCAATGCTCGACCGATTCGTGAAAGTGATCCCGTACCGGTCACCTTTGGCGAGGAAACTTCTCAAAATCTTGAGTTGGGCACAAAAACACTGTTAGCGGATGGTCGTTGGCAGTTAAATGTTGCTTACTTTCACATGACCATGGAGGACTTTCAGCAGATATCGGCTAATCCAGCGGGATTGGGGGTATATGTCCAAAATGCAGGAAAACTGATTGTTCAAGGACT
>CAJWJL010000077.1:0-10157 GCA_913042135.1 uncultured Chloroflexota bacterium
CCCCCTCTGACTGGTCGTGCTCTCACACCAGCTACCCGTCTTAGGCTTGGTAGGCTATTACCCCACCAACAACCTGATAGGCCGCGAGCTCATCTAAGGGCGGCAACCAGTTACCCGGCACCTTTCATCCAAGACCTTAGATCATGGATCGTATGAGGTATTAGCAGAAGTTTCCCTCTGTTGTCCCTCACCCAAAGGCAGATCACTCACGTGTTACTCAGCCGTCTGCCACTAAGTCATCACCCCGAAGGGTGGGACTTCGTTCGACTTGCATGCATTATGCGCGCCGCCAACGTTCGTCCTGAGCCAGGATCAAACTCTCCGTAAAGTTGACGTTCTTTCTGTCCACTGTTCAATTGTTAAGGTGCGGCCTGAACTAGGAGACGCGTTTATCCCCAAGCCAGAGAACTAAGTCTATGATCCACACCTGAAACGTGTCAACAGAAATCTGATCTAAATTCCAGCAGAAGATTATCCCGATTTTAAGTACACTAGAGGGTAGTTCGATATCGCTGTAGAGATGACACGCACTAGCGAACCCTCGTCGAGCCGAGGTAAATTTAAATAGGAATTAGGACATAACGCACAGGCAAAAAAAGACTGAATTTCTAATGCGGGCATATTCTTAATTTCGATTCCGACTGTACTCTGACAAATCTAATTTTGAGGATCATACATAATGGCAAGGAACGTTCCTGGTGAGCCATACACCAGAATCTCAGCCGAAGAAGCGCATGAAATGCTCAACGCTGGTGGGGCGATAATGATTGATGTGCGGCGCCAAGACGAATACGAAGGTGCCCACGTCAAGAACGCTGTGCTGATTCCTGTAGACGATGTGATACCAAGATTTGATGAATTACCAACCGAAGGTAACCTCTTGTTTATCTGTGAAGTTGGCGCTCGATCCGGTCTTGCCGCCGAATATGCAGCAGCGATGGGAGCCGATACAGACCGTTTGTATAACGTCGAAGACGGAACCGGCACATGGGTCGAAAAAAACCTCCCATATTCCACCGGCGATACAAAGTAACCGCAAGTTCATCATCTTTCCACAAGTACTCAATCCGGAGAAGCTCATTTGAAAATTGTGGTTGTGGGTTCTATAGCTTACGACGCGGTTGAAACTCCAGCAGGAAAAAGGGAATCGCAACTCGGCGGCTCAGCCTGTTTTTTCTCAACCTCAGCAAGTTATTTCACTGAGGTAGGAATCATCGGTGTAGTCGGCAATGATTTCGCTCCATCGGACCGATCGATGCTCGAAAGCCATGGCATCGACACCACTGGGCTTATTGAGGTTGATGGAAAAACCTTCCGGTGGACAGGTGATTACATGGATGACATCAACACCGCAGTCACCCTAGATACTCAATTAAACGTTTTTGGAGATTTCGAGCCAACCCTAACTGAAGCGCATGCAAACGCACCGTATCTGTTCTTAGCGAATATCGACCCGACCATTCAACTGAAGGTCCTCGACGCTATGATTAGTAGACCAAAATGGATTGCCAGCGACACGATGAACCTTTGGATCAATATCGCCAGACCAGCCCTTATAGACATCATAGGCAAAGTCGATATGCTTATCATCAATGAAGATGAAGTAAGGCAACTCACAGGGCAAAACCATTTACCAAATGCGGCCAAAGCCGTGATGAATCTCGGCCCTAACTCAACGGTCGTCAAAAGGGGGGAATATGGTGCTTCACTATTCGGAAAAACCTTTTCCTTCGCAGCTCCAGCCTACCCGTTGGAACAAGTAATTGATCCAACCGGAGCTGGGGATTCTTTCGCCGGAGGTTTCATGGGACACCTGGCATCCGTGGAAAAAATTGACGAAGAATCACTACGCACGGCTACTATATTTGGCAGCACAATGGCATCGTTCGCTGTGGAAGATTTTGGGCTGGAACGCATAAAAAATCTAACCGAAAACGACATCAGTGCACGCTTCCAAGCTTTCACTGAATTAACTCGCTTCAAATCACCTGCTTCAACCAGCAGCGGAAATTGAACACAAACAACTTACACCCACTGAGCTGACGGCGACCGAAAGCGCCCATCGCCCGGACCACATAGAACTGACTGACTACAGATTAATAATTATGAAATAAGTCCGGAGAAAATATGAATTACGACATCAAAGACATCAGCCTTGCAGGCAAAGGCAAACTCCGCGCTGAATGGGCGGAACGGGAAATGCCCGTGCTTCGCACCATTAAGCAGCGATTTGCCGAAGAAAAACCGTTAAAGGGAATCAAACTCGCAGGCTGCCTCCACATCACAGCAGAAACAGCAAACCTTGCGCACACCCTCGTGGCCGCAGGAGCCGATCTTACATTGTGTGCTTCGAATCCCCTTTCGACCCAGGATGATATAGCGGCCCATCTCGTTGAGTCAGGTATTCCGATTTTCGCAATAAAAGATGAGGATGACAAGACATATTATGAGCACATGTCTGCGACAGTCGAAACAGGTCCACAGATAACGATGGACGATGGGGCCGACGTGGTCGCTATGTTACACAGCGAAAAACAACACCTTCTTAAAGACGTCATCGGAGGAATGGAAGAAACCACAACTGGTGTCATCAGATTGAAAGCACTTCACAGCCAAGGCAAACTCAGGTACCCGATTGTTGCAGTCAACGATTCCCAGACCAAACACATGTTCGACAACCGATACGGAACGGGTCAGAGCTCTCTCGATGGAATCATTCGCGCAACTAACATGCTAATCACGGGAAAAACCGTAGTGACAATCGGATACGGCTGGTGTGGCAAGGGCTTTGCCCTACGCGCAAAAGGTATGGGAGCGCACACCATCGTGTGCGAAGTTGACCCGGTAAAAGCACTCGAAGCGGTAATGGACGGGCACCAGGTAATGAGCATGAATGACGCCTGTACCATCGGCGACATCTTCCTTACAGTCACAGGCGGAATGAAAGCCATCGACAAGCACCATTTCGACAACATGAAAGACGGCGCCGTAGTAGCCAATTCTGGTCATTTCAACATTGAAATCAACGTAGAGTCACTTGAGGAGATGTCCGAAACAAAACGGAGCGTGCGAGAATTCGTCGAGGAATACACTCTTGAAGATGGTCGGAAAATATTCCTTCTGGCCCAGGGCCGCTTGATCAACCTCGGTGCAGCTGAAGGACACCCACCAAGCGTTATGGATATGAGTTTCTCAAACCAGGCTCTTGCAGGAGAATATATCGTCGAAAACCATATAAAACTTGACCCTGGTGTCTACACTCTACCGAATGAGGTAGATACAGATATCGCAAGTATAAAACTGAACGCTATGGGTATGTCTTATGACATCCTCACCGCTGAGCAGGACAAGTACTTAAACAGCTGGGAGACAGGAACCTAAGCAGCTGTCATGGGAACAAAATTCAACCAATTATTCCACCGGCTAAAAAGCCTGTAGCGAAAATCACAACCACTAAACAAAATGTCTAATACAAATTACTTACTTACATCAGAATCGGTATCCGAAGGTCATCCAGATAAGATGGCTGATCAGATTTCTGATGGTGTTCTAGATGCAGTTATTGCACAAGATCCTATGAGCCGCGTGGCCTGTGAAACTTCAGTCACTACCGGCCTGGTATTGGTGTTCGGTGAAATAACCACCAAGGCCGACGTCGACATACGAGGGATCGTACGAGATACGATCAGAAAAATCGGCTACGACGATCCGGCTTACGGATTCGACTGCGAGGGGTGCTCGGTACTAATCGCTTTAGACGAACAGTCGACAGACATCTCCAGCGGCGTAACTCAAGCACTGGAAGTACGCGGTGAAAGCGGAGTTGATGAAGTCGGTGCTGGCGACCAGGGGATGATGATTGGCTATGCCTCCAACGAGACGCCTGAATTCATGCCACTCCCGATCTCACTTGCACACCAACTGACCAGGAAATTGACCGATGTCAGGAAGAATAGTGTCATCGGATACCTCCGTCCGGACACCAAAAGCCAGGTGACCGTCGAATACACAGAAGATCATCGGCCTGTTCGGATCGACACAGTGGTCATATCAGCGCAGCATGATCCTGAGGCAACTAACGAGCAAATAGCTGCCGACATTCAACAGCATGTAATACAAGAAGTCGTCCCCGCTGAACTTCTCGACTCAAACACCAAGTACTACATCAACCCATCGGGCAGATTTGTTATAGGCGGACCTGTAGGTGACGCCGGACTAACTGGTAGAAAGATCATTGTCGACACATACGGAGGAAGCGCACGACATGGCGGCGGGGCGTTCTCAGGCAAGGACCCAACGAAAGTAGACCGCTCTGCTGCATACGCTGCACGATGGGTTGCAAAAAACCTTGTAGCTGCCGGGCTTGCGGATCGCGCCGAAGTGCAACTATCGTATGCCATTGGAGTATCAACCCCTATTTCGATACAAGTCGACACCAAGGGCACTGGCAAGAAGCCCGAAAGTGAACTAGTTGATCTCGTCAAAAAGAACTTCGACCTTCGGCCGAAGTCAATAATTGATCACTTCAAACTCCGCCGGCCCATCTATCAACAGACAGCCGCCTATGGGCACTTCGGTCGTAACGATCTCGATCTACCGTGGGAAAAACTTGACCGAGTCGCTACATTGAAAGCTAAAATCTGATCGTATGTCAAAAATATTCGATTAGTAGAAAAGGCAAATCATTGCATCGCCCCAAGATCCAGTTCGGTACTGATGGCTGGCGGGCGATCATCGACGACACTTTTACCATTCCAAACGTAAGGGCATGCGCAGAAGCCGTAGCGCTACATCTTCTAGCAAATGGTAAATCTGACCGAGGCCTAGTTATAGGTTTCGATACTCGATACCGATCTCCTCAATTCGCAAAAGCGGTTGCAGATACGGTGAAAGGGTACGGCATAAAAACCTTCACGCTCGATGTTGCAGCTCCGACACCTGCCTGTAGTTTTGCGGTCGTCAATCAATCCGCTGCCAATGGTGTGATGATCACAGCCAGCCACAATCCCGCCGAATGGAACGGATTCAAAATAAAGTCATCTGCAGGTGGGTCGGCAGCGCCTAATGAAATTGCACAAATCGAAAAACATCTGGCCAATATTTTGGAAGGGAATTCTCCCAGTCATCCTGCTACGACACGACAGCCCGGCACAAACACAGTGCTCGACGCTGTAGGTCCATATATAGAGCAACTAAAAAAAGTCGTCGACACTGACCCAATCAGATCCGAAAAAATGAAAGTCGTGGTTGATGCAATGCACGGGTCTGGAGCTGGAATTCTCCCAAATATCCTTGGCGGAGGTGAGATCGAGGTTATCGAGATTCGCTCCAATCCAGACCATACCTTCCCAGGAATGGAGCAACCTGAGCCGATCGAACGAAACGTCAAACCCCTTTCAAAGGCAGTCAGGGAATTAGGAGCTGATGTCGGAATAGCACTTGATGGCGACGCTGACAGAGTAGGTATCGTTGATGAATCTGGACGGTACTTCTCGACCCTCGAGGTCTTCTCATTGCTAACGGACCATTTCATGGGACGCCGAGGAGAAAAAGGTGGAGTGGCTAGCACCATTACGATGTCATCAATGGTAGACAAATTATCGGATAACTACCGTGTTCCCAGCTATCGCACTCCGGTCGGATTTAAATTCGTCGGTCCGACTATGATAGAAAATAGCTGCTCAATGGGCGGTGAGGAAAGCGGAGGATATGCATTCAAAGGACACATCCCTGAACGTGATGGGTCGCTTTCAGGATTGCTGTTCTTGGAGGCAATGGTTATGAGCGGTCTCAAGCCATCACAACTTCTGACTAATTTGCACGCACTGGTAGGCCCGCATACATTCGAACGCCTTGATATCTCATATGACGAGTCACAGCAAAAATCCATAGCCGAAAAAATCTCGTCAGCTTCCCCTCACTCACTTGGGGGGCTGAATCTTGAATCGGATGACAGACGCGATGGTGTGCGTTTCAATTTGACAGGAGGATCATGGGCTGTTGCCCGAATGTCAGGTACAGAACCTCTCCTGAGAATATACGCTGAGGCACCTGATAAAAGGACTCTAAATTCTATCCTTGCAGATACTCGAGAGACACTGGGCGTCTAGCAGGGCCTTAAATCAACTGCATCTGGGGTTTTGGGAAGAGATCCTTTTAGCCAGAACTTTTATTGGTACCGAGGGTGGGATTCGAACCCACACGTCCGTTAAAGGACAGCGGATTTTAAGTCCGCAGCGTCTGCCATTCCGCCACCCCGGCACAGAAACAATTACTTTACGCACAAAAAAAGTATGTTCTTTACTCCATTGTCGCGAACTCCCGCTAAAAAGGTAGATACACACAAGGAATAATGTGTTGACTATTTTTCTGTGATTCAATGGAACAATTCAATCTCTGAAAGGTTATATTCAATCCCTTGTAACCCTCACTGCAGCTATCCAATCGATTAATATTGATTTATGTCCACTATTAAACAACCCGTTATAGGAATTATCGGCGGCACCGGAATTTATGATATCGAGGGTTTCGAGAATGCCCAATGGGTGAAAATCGAATCTGCCTTCGGTCAGCCGTCAGATGAATTTCTCATTGGTGACTTTGCAGGATATCGACTGGTCTTTCTACCCCGGCATGGCCGCGGGCACAAAATACCACCTACCGAAATCAACTATCGGGCGAACATCGAGGCACTGAAAAGAGCCGGCGTAGATCGAATCGTCTCATTTTCAGCTGTAGGGTCTCTGAGAGAAGATTACAAGCCAGGTGATTTCGTAATCGTCGACCAATATGTCGACCGGACATTCGCCAGGGAAAAGTCATTCTTCGGAACAGGATTTGTCGCTCATGTCAGCATGGCAGACCCCGTATGCACGACCACATCTCAAGTGATCACGGAATCAGCCAAATCAATCAAACTTAATGTCCACTCCGGTGGCACTTATCTGGTGATGGAGGGACCCCAGTTTTCAAGCCGCGCTGAATCCAACTGGTACCGGAGTATAGGTTGCGACGTGATCGGAATGACCAACATGCCCGAAGCCAAATTAGCAAGAGAGGCCGAGATGGCATACGCTACCGTCGCCATGGTCACCGACTACGACTGCTGGCACCAAGATCACGACGATGTGAATACAGCGTCGATACTCGAAGTGCTTCAAAACAACTCCGAGCATGCTAAAGAACTCATCAAAGCCCTCGTACCCAGACTTGGAGCATTACAGGCACCGTTCGAGTCAGGCGCACACAAAAGTCTTGAACACGCCATAGCGACAGTTCCAGAACAGCGCGATCCTGAACTGTCAGCCAAATTGGCAGTGATTACGAGACGGGTGATTGATAATCCCGGCTGGTAACGTTCAATCCGGCAAGTTCGAATTCCAATGAAAAAAACTAGGATATTTCGGCGTCTGTATAAGCATGTCGAGACAGAATCGACGATCCACCATCCACGGTTAATATCGACCCCGTAACCCATCTCGATTCATCGCTCGCAAGATATACAGCGGCCCATGCAACGTCCCACGGCGTGCCCTCGGTTCCTAGGGCCGTAGTGTTCTTTCGGTGCGCTCGCATTTCTTCAGAAAGCCGCCAGGAAACCATTGGCGTGTAAACAGCACCAGGTGCAATTGCATTAACCCTGACACCCTGCCGCCCGTGGTCAGCGGCCATCGATATCGTGAGTCCTATTACACCGGCTTTCGACGCTGTGTAAACGGCAGCCTTAGAAGCCCTAACTCCAGCGATGGACGCTATATTTATAATCGAACCTCCGCCAGTCTCAATCATGCGGGGTATCGCATGTCGAGAGGTCAGAACCATGCTTTTAAGGTTCATCTCCATGTAAATATCCCACTCATCTGGATCAATCTCGGTTACCGACTTACGAAAGCTGTTCCCGACATTGTTATCCAAGATATCGAGACGCCCATATCTTTCGATAACCGTTTCAACCAGTCTGAGACAATCATCGTCGTTAGTCACATCAACCTTAATGGTGCTGGCTATTCCCCCTTCGGACTCGATCCCCTGAAGCGTTTCATTAGCTCGCGCGATTTCCATGTCGGCGAGGAGCACACTTGCGCCTTCTCTGGCAAAAAGAGTCGCCGTAGCCTTGCCATTACCAACACCTTCTCCTCTGGAGCCAGCTCCTGTAACTATTGCTACTTTGCCCTCTAGTCTGGGTCGTTTTTCATTCATTCAACTCTCCGATCGTTTGGTGATATCCAAAAATACATATCGATCATTGTTGTAAAGAGTCAATGCATTTCAACCAATCCTCCGGTCGTGCCCAGACCACTCTTGCTCCCGAATAACGTATTTTTGAATTTTTCCAGTGGCCGTTTTAGGCAACGGCCCGAATTTCACTTCCCTTGGAGCTTTAAAATGCGCTAAGCGTTCTCGACAAAAATCAATGATCTCTGTTGATGTCGCCTCGTATCCGTCCCTGAGTGTTACAAACGCCTTTGGCGCTTCTCCCCACTTCTCATCGGGCACTCCAACCACGCAAGCCTCTAGTATCGCAGGATGTTCCATGAGCATTTTCTCAACTTCAACACTTGAGATATTTTCACCACCAGAAATAATCACATCTTTCTTTCGATCCTTTAGCTCTATGTAACCGTCCGGATGTACGACTGCCAGATCTCCGGTATGAAACCAACCGCCTTGAAAAGCATTAGCCGATGCCTTGGGATCACGGTGATAGCCAGCCATAACAGTATTCCCTCGGGCGACCACCTCTCCAATCGTCTCAGCATCCATAGGGACGTCCTGCATATCATCAGCAACAACTCTCACGCCAACATGCAAAGTTGTAACCGGAACACCCTGGCGAGATTTCATCCGGGCCTGATCTTCAATGGACATACCAGCCCAATCCTGCTGAACGGCTGCTATGGTCGAAGGGCCATAAGTTTCAGTCAATCCATACAAATGATGTAGCTCAGCACCCATCGACTGCATCGCTCGCAACATTCTTGGCGCTGGCGGTGCTCCGCCGGTGAAAATCTTTACACCGCTCAGTGCTCCCTCGCTTGCCATCGGAGAAGCCTCAAGCATAGTCAAAACACTGGGTGCAGCACACATATGAGTAGCTGAATGCCGAGCAACCAGTAAAAATACTTCATCTGGATTGACGTGCCTTAGGCAAACATGCGTCCCACCTACCGCTGTTACAGCCCACGTATAGCACCAACCGTTACAGTGAAACATTGGCAGGGTCCAAAGGTAGGTGCTGGTTGAACTGAGTCCGGCATCAAGAGCCTGTCCCAGGGCGTTTAGATATGCTCCCCTCCCCGTGTACTCAACACCCTTAGGTTCACCAGTTGTGCCTGAGGTATAGTCAATGGCAATGGTGTTCAACTCAGAGTGATCGGATTGAGGCATCTCGACGTCAGCAGCCCCAATCAAAAACTCTTCATACTCGATTGCACCAAATAAGCCCGAAGCATCGCTGGTATCGACCACTTCTACCAAAACATCTACTATTCCCGGCCCTCCAAGCGCTTCGCCAATAACATCTGCGTACTCCGAGTCAAAAACCAGGGCCTTGGCTCCCGAATGACGGATAATAAACCCGATCTCTCGACTAGAAAGCCTGGTGTTCATGGCGACCAGGATGGACCCCATCCTCATTGGGCCATAATGCCCTTCCAGCATCTGTGGAGTGTTTGGAACCAAGTAAGCAACCCGGTCACCAGCACTAACCCCACTCTGCACCAATGCTCCAGCTAGGCGTGACACCCTTTGATCAAATTCTTGATACGTGTATTGCTTCTCCCCGTAAACGACAGCGACCTTATCCGGATATACACGCGCACTCCTATCAAGAAACAGTCCTGGATGCATGTTGAGAAAAGAAACGCTGTCACCTACACCAGCGTGATTTTTTATTCCCAATGCAGCTTCCTTTCATATCGGGAACGTAATACGCATAATCGATAAGAACAACGCAACACTTTCATGGTCATCAAGTAGTCGCCTTTTTTCTCCAAAATTGCTCGAGAGTATCCCGTGCCTCCCAGCCTAATACTCTCTTCACTTTGTCATTTGAGAATTTCTGGTGTGGAAGGTCAGGGAACACGAAAAATACCTCGGACCTTGACGCGAGACTTTCTAAGCCCACTTCCATCGCCAGCCTGAATGCGTCTGCAGCA
>CAJWJL010000078.1:0-9918 GCA_913042135.1 uncultured Chloroflexota bacterium
ATTTTGTCCATCAATATGTTTGCTGAGACGAGTTAGGTCGTCATTCGCTATTCCCAACGCCTTACCCAAATCACGTATTGCTCCACGAGTTCGATAGGTTGAAATCATTCCTGTGAGCACTGCACGTTCATAGCCCCAGCGTTCATGGACTCGCAGGATCAATTCAGAGCGAATTTCGCGAGGGAAATCTAGGTCTATATCCGGTGGAGAGAGTTTTTCTCCGTCATATGTTTCAGGTAGGAATCGATCTAACCGTAGTCCAAACTTGAGAGGGTCAATGTGCGATAGCCCTGTCAGGTATCCGGTTAGTAATGCCACTGACGATCCACGTCCGCGTCCTGGCGGGTTCTCTTCAATTGGTAGTCCAGGTTCCACAAGCCCCAGATCCTCTTGAACCTCCCGAGCGATCTTGATGATGTCGTAGTACTGAAGTACAAACCCAATTAGCTGATGTTTTTCGAGTAGGACGAATTCCTGATCAAGCCGTGCGATTACATTAGCTTTGAGGCTGCCATAGCGACGTACTGCCGCTTCCTCACAGATTTTTCTTAAGTAACTTGATTCGGTGTGTTCAGGGGGTAAGGATTCGTATGTGGGGAAATCATAAATCGAGTTAGAAGTGATATCGAATTCGCATCGATCTGCGATTTTCATTGTGTTTGTTATTGCTTCTGGCAGAGCATCGAAAAGAGCATTCATTTCCTCAGCAGACTTTAGGAAGAACTGGTCATTTGGTCGACGTTCACGATGACTAGCCTCTAGCGATTTGTTGTGTTTGATTGCAACGAGGGAGTCATTGAGTCTATGACGATCACGAATGTGATAGTGGACGTTGTTTGTGGCAACGATTCCCACTCCTAAGTCATTGGCTAATTTGGCCATGTTCTGGTTTCGTTGTAAGTCGCCTATAACAAGGTTTTGCTGTAATTCCATAAAGAAATGTTCTTTGCCGAAAATATTTAAATATTTGCTTGCGGCATGGCGAGCTGACTTCAAATCACCATTGTCGACAAGCCTGGATATTTCACCTTGATGGCATCCTGAAAGACAGATAATTCCCTGGGAGTGGTTTTTGAGTAACGCTGGGTCGAGATTAGGATATTTGCGTTCGTCGGCATCTACGTGAGCTCGAGTTGTGAGTAGGCAGATATTTCTATATCCGACTGCAGTCTCGGCTAGCAACGTTATGTGTGGTTGGTCGGGAGGAAGATGTTTGGTGCCTGATGGTTCCACCAGGCCATGGCTAAGGGTTATTTCAACACCAATAATGGGTTTGATCCCAAGTTCTTTTGCAGCTTGAGAGAATTCCATCGCTCCAGTTATATTGTCGTGGTCTGTAATGGCCATTGCCTCGAGACCTATATTTTTTGCAGTTAAAAGTAAATCCCATATCTCTGATGCTCCTTCTTGGAACGAATAATTGCTGTGAGCGTGCAGTTCCGCATAACGGCTTATGGGATTACTGGAGATGGATGTAGATCCATTCGTCCTTAAAATTGCTTGTCGATGACCCGGTTCTGTCTTGTGATTTTTATTGGAGTTTTCTTCTATTTCAGAAGAGTATTTTCTAAGCTTCAATATTTTTTTGTAACATTTCTTGTTTTAGGACTTTAAATAACCCTATTTTGACTTTTATCCGGATTGTCGATACCACTTATTGGTGATGAGGTCGAGGAACAGGGTTATCTGCTGTCCGCTATCGATACGAAGTACGTAGTAGAGCCTGGAAATTTCTTCATCAGGTCCTCGCCACCACTCATCGTTAACCTTCCATAGGTTTTCGACTTTAGTCACGTTCACCCACTTGCCGTTCGAACGTAACTGTGCTGATGGGGGCATATGGATAGCGGTTGGATTGCCCGTTGAATTAGTACGTACTTCTATGGCTAGCGGGGTGTTGAGTATCTTCATGCCACTTGAACGAACTTTTTTTAATTTTGGCAATTTTTAAAGTCCTGTGATTAACGTTTTGCGTACGTGTTTTCATCATGAGATTCTTTGTCGTCGTTTTTAGTATTTAACTGGACTAGTGCGTATCGACGTTCAGGTATACGTGACCATGGTTCGAGTTCCCGAATCTGGTAGATGGGTGGTGTAACTTTTAATCGTCTGTTGAGTTGTTTGAAAGTTTCTTGTAGATCGTAATCACGCTTTACATCTTTCCACATCGACTCTTGTTGCCCTACTTCGCCGGTAATACCCGAAAGAGTTAGATGCATGTCTTCTAGTGGGCCTGGAAATGAAACAGTACTGAGCTTTGATTTGATGGCAAACAGCGCTTTATGTTTATTATTCGCTGGATCTTTAAACGCTATTTGCATGGTCCATGGTATGTGTCGCGAAACCTGTGAGTGAATATTTGCCTGACGGGCAAAACGGTCTGACAGTACGGTTCGCTTGTATGCGCGATCAAGCAGGCTTTCAACCGCAAGAAAGATGGTTGTGATGTTTGTTGTGGGGCTAGGAAAATCGAGATGTTCGGATACTTCCACCACACTTTGTTGAGGAATTAATGGACGATTGTCAATGCCATTTGAAAGCTCCCATGCTATTCCGCCGATTTGACCGAATTGTGCCTCCATCGGACCGCGTTGAATGTCCGCTATATGCCCCATGGTCTTTAATCCAAAAGCGTGTAGCTTCTTTATTAATGGGAAAGGTACAGGCAGGGAATCTACAGGGAACTTATCCAGGAACTGTCCTGGGTCACCTATTACTTTGCGAGCGCTGTTTGCGCGACTTGTAAGGGAAGCTGCATAAGCCATCCATTTGTTATCACCTACACCAATACGTAGGTCGAAACGATTTACAGCATTTGCAAGTAAACGGACTACATGGGCGTCATCACCATAGAGTTTTTGAACTCCCCAAATGCCTACATATACAAGGCCTGGTCCTGCTACTTCTATATCGGGGATTAAGTGTTTAAGCCTTTCGATTATTTCTTCGAAAACTAAATCATAAAATGTTGTGTCAGCCTTTATAACCAGGGCGTCGTGATGATTCGCAGTTGCTTCGTTGAGTGGCATTCCGAGTGTGACATCGGTTAGATCAGGTGAGGTTTCAAATACGACACTTGTTGAAGGAGATTTAATGCCTGAGTTGTTTCGTGTGCTTGTTAGCTTGTTAGGTAGATCAAATACCTTGCCTGCAATGATGATTGAGCATTTACGCAACTCTGGACTTCTTTCAGCTTCAATTTGCCAGGCGTAGTTTGGGATTCGTAAACAGGCGATTGGTTTCAAGTTAAACGGTTATTTCTTAAGGCTTCTTATGTGAAATTGTCATCTATGGTGATGAAGGCCTGTTTATATTGGCCTAGACAGTATTGCCAGGCGTCAATAATAGAACATTTGTTCTAAAGTTCAAGTGAGATTGACACTAAAATTCGTTGATCTCTGGATAGAGGTATCTAATCAACAATTAGTTCGATTGGCGTAAACTATCCGAGTCCTTTGGTCATTCTTAAATAAAAAAAGGAACAATTAATCACGTTGACAGAGATTCGTTGTGGTTAGGGTGATAGAAGTTGGGATAGTCAATTTAAGATTAAGAGGCATTGGCATCGGTTACATATAGTTGTTCGCGATGTAGTCTGAGTTCTCTTTGTTTTTAATAACACCTAGACTGGTGATAGAAAAACCCTTAAATGAGAAGCACTAAACTGTTCGGAAAGACACTGCGTCAAGCTCCTGCTGACGCAGAAAATATTAGTCACAAGCTGTTGACTCGAGCCGGATTTATCCAGCAAATAGCAGCTGGAATATTTAGCCTTCAGCCATTGGGTAGCAGATCGATAACAAAGATTAGAAATATCATTCGCGAAGAGATGGATCGCGCTGGTGCTCAAGAGATAAATATGCCCGTAGTTCAGCCTAGGGATCTCTGGGAAGAGTCGGGTAGGGCAGATACGTTTGTACCGCCGCTAGCAAAATTTCAAGATCGACGTGAGCGTGACATGGTCATTGCGCCTACTCATGAAGAAACTGCTACTGCAATGGCGAGGGCCGGTGTGACTAGTTATCGTGATCTTCCGTTTACGATCTACCAGATTCAGACGAAATTTCGTGATGAAACGCGTCCTAGGGGTGGTCTGTTGAGAGTGCGAGAATTCGAGATGAAAGATGCATATTCGTTCGATGCGGACGAAGATGGCATGGACCGTAGTTTTCAAGCAATGGTTGGCGCGTATAAACGCATTTTTAATCGATGTGGTTTGGATGTCGTGATGGTTGACGCCGATTCGGGGGGAATTGGCGGTAAAGACTCAAATGAATTTGTTTTACTCACCGATAGTGGGGAAGACAGAATTCTAATGTCGACGGATAGTGATTATGCGGCTAATGTCGAAAAAGCAGAGTTCATTAAAAAGTCATTCCCTTCAGAAGCGCATGGAGTTGTCGAAGAATTCGCTACTCCAGGCTTGAAAACAATTGAGGCACTTGCCAAGCAGGAAGGGGTATCTCGTTCTAAGACGGCTAAGGCTGTTTTTTATAGGGTGGAAGATGAAATGGTGATAGTGACCATCCGTGGGGACTATGATGTCAATGAAACCAAGCTTCGTAATTTGCTTGGAGGCTCTGAACCTCGTCTTGCGACTGGTGAAGAGGTTAAGGCTGCTGGATGGGTGCCGGGATCAGCCTCAGCTGTTGGACTAAAAGGTATTAGGAGCATTGTCGACGACTCCATCACAATGGGTTCCAACTATCTTGCAGGGGCTAACAAAGAGGGATTTCACCTTAGGAATGTGAATTTTGGACGAGATTTTAAGGCTGATATTCTCGGTGACATAGCCGAAGCTAAAAAAGGTTACTTATCACCTGACGGCAAGGGAAAGCTCGTTGTTAAACGTGGGATTGAAGTTGGGCATGTCTTCAAGCTTGGGAACGTTTACTCCTCGAAAATGGGTGCAGACTACACTGATGACGATGGACAGCGACATGAAATTCTCATGGGCTGTTATGGGATTGGTGTGGGACGTTTACTTGCCGCCGCCGTAGAGTCGAATCACGATGATTTTGGAATGATTCTCCCGCAGGCTATTGCTCCGTATGATGTTTATCTGGCGGCACTTAATCTTGATGATGACTATATTTGCAATCAGGCAGATCTACTTTATGAATCGCTTTTAGATGCTGGATATGATGTTCTTTTCGATGATCGGGATGTTCCTCCAGGAGTGAAATTCAAAGATGCCGACTTGTTCGGAATTCCAGCTCGAGTCGTGATAAGTTCACGCAGTCTTGATAGTGGTGGAGTTGAGGTTAAGGGCCGGATGAATAAAGATGCAGAAATCGTCGTGCAATCAGATGTGCTGTCGGCAGTGGGTAATTTACTCGATTAAAACTGTTGCAACTAGCGCCTACCAAACTCGGCGCTGACGGTTGCGAGTACATCGTCAAAATTTTCGAATGGGATGTGGGCGATGTTTTTATCAATGCAAATATCTAGAAGACTTCCCGTTGCAATTACAATATCGGCCTGACTTACGGCACATTGATCCGAAACACCGTCACCAATGAAAATCACACGGTGTCCATCGCGGCGGAGTCTCCAGATACGGTCACACTTGCATAGTGCTGTCATACTGCAATCGTTTATGCCCTCAGGCATTACCATGACGCCATGGCCTCTACAGTCATATTGAACAATTGGTCGCGCTCTCGGGAGTTCTGCGAACCCATTTGCTTTCAGAATAGAGTCTACGTAGAAATTCATTCCGCTTGATGCCACTTCGATCTTAATCTTTTGTGCGTAGCAGTATTCAACGAACTCGCGGAAACCTTTTCTGATCTCGGCTGAATTTACACAGTAGGCGACTGCCTCTGATTCGCGATTTTTTCGTAGCAAGCTAATTTCATATGACCACAATTCCCGTACGTTTATTTCTCCGGCCTTGAATTTCAGGAGAGCCTTTTTCCAGCCGGGCTCGGCGAACTTGATTACGACCTGGTCTCCGATATCTACAGTAGTGATGGTTCCATCGAAATCTACCAACACGGATAGCGACTTTTTCCCCCTATCAGAAGTCATGTTTTTTTGCCTTAACGAGTGCGTAATAAATAACGATACGTGGTAAGATTAGCCTAGTATGGCTCAATTATTTCAAAGAGCTTGACGTTGAGAAGTGGGCGATGCCCACTTTTTTAGTGTCTGCTGAATGTGTGACTTGGAGGGATGAGTTGAAGAGTGATCTGCTGTTGGCAGTTACCCAACTCGCTGCTGAACGTAATCTTCCTCAGCCAATTGTTGTAAAGGCTGTCGAAGCTGCGCTCGCGTCCGCTTATAAACGTGATCCGGCCGCTCAAGGTCAAGATGTAATTGTTGAAATGGATCCTGTTGATGGGGACGTTATTGTTCGTACTGTAAGGCATGTTGTTGAGGAGGTCGAAGACCCTCTCATGGAACTGACGGCCGGTGATGCACAGGATCTTCAAGAGGGAGCTGTGGTTGGTGACATCATCGAAACTGGCCAGCTCGAGTACAACCCTGGGCGAATAGCGGCTCAAACTGCAAAACAGGTGGTCATGCAGCGACTTCGTGAAGCTGAGCGCGACATCGTATTTGAGGAGTTTATCGATAAAGAAGGAGAGGTCCTTACCGCGACTGTTCAGAGAGTTGAATCGCGTTGGGTGACAGTGGATCTCGGTAAAGCCGAAGCTGTGATGCCTCCCACAGAGCAATCTCCTTTTGAAAGATATCGCCCCGGTCAGCAGCTTAAGTTTTTCGTTGTTCAAGTTGGTCGCACGATTCGTGGACCTGAAATTATTGTTTCGAGAACCCATCCAGATCTTCTTCGACGATTGTTCGAAGTAGAAGTTCCTGAGATTTTCAATGGCGTTATCGAAATCAAAGCGATCGCACGTGAGCCAGGTGCACGCTCTAAGGTTGCTGTATCTTCGAACCAAGAAGGGGTTGATGCAGTCGGTGCATGTGTTGGTTTACGCGGTATACGTATTCAAAATGTCGTGAATGAATTGCTGGGTGAGAAAATTGATGTTATCGAGTGGGATGAAGATGCAATTAAGTTCATATCTAATTCCCTTAGTCCAGCTGTGGCTGATCGAGTCGATCTTAACGAAGAGGAAGAGTCTGCGTTAGTACTCGTTCCAGAACGCCAACTGTCACTTGCTATTGGTCGTGAAGGACAAAATGTTCGCCTTGCTGCCAAGCTAACTAATTGGCGAATTGACATTCAGGCTACTACAACAGTGGTTGAAGATAAGGTTGCTGAGCCTGAGGCTCCCCAAGTTGCTGAAATAGAACAGACTGAACCTGCTGTTGAATCCGGTGTTGCTGACCCTGTTATATCGGAGACTGAAACACTCGAAGAGACTCCCGTGGTTGATAGTGTTGCTGATGATTCTAGTGATCAAGTTACAGAGTCTATTGATGCTGCTGAAGAGCCTGATGATGTTGCTGAAGATGAATCTGCCCTGACTGAAGAAGAATCTCCTGATGTTGCTGCGGAGCTTCTAGCCCTTGAAGAAGAGCTCGCTGCCCTAGAACGCGAGGAACAACAGCGTAAAGAAACAGAAGAAGCCGCAGTGTTGGATGTGTCGTCAGACGATCTCTGGCAAGTTGATAGTCGCTCGAAGACTCCGTCAGAATCAAGTGAGCCAGGCGGTATTCGATTTGCGGAAGACATTAGTGGATTCAGAGAGACAGATCAGGGACGTCAGGGGGGCAGGCGAGGTGGAAGCAGCGCACGGAACCGTCGCCGCCGGTAGGTTATGAATAGTGCTTGAGGAGTGAGAAGATGGGTCCCGAGCAACGACACATCCCAACTCGCACGTGCGTAATTTGCAGGAACCGACGCGAGAAGGACGTGCTTTTTCGCATTGTACGTACACCGGAAGGTGACATTGTTTTTGACAAGACAGGGAAACTTAATGGTCGAGGAGCTTATGTTTGCAAAGATGACGATCACTGGGATGATGATGTTTACAGAGGTAAACTACAAGCAGCTCTTAAAATAGAGATTGATGATTTGGCTTTTAAATTGCTCGGTCGGTCCATTGTTTCGGATGTAACGAGTAGAAAATTGAGTGAAAGGAACTGACTGGTATATGGCACAACGTAGCGGGAAACGAGGTTTCCAGAACCGATCGAAAAGGACAGACTCAAACCTGACCGAGAATGGTTCCGACAGCGCACGTGCCGTAATAGAAGATAAGGTTCCACGATCTCCTGTCGAACTACCAGGCCAGACTACTGTAGGGGAATTATCCGAGATACTTGAAACATCAAATGTTGACACGATCAAAGCATTGATGCGTTTAGGAGTTATGGCGACAGTTAACGAAACAGTGGAGTTCGAGGTTGCCGCTAAAGTCGCCGCATCATTTGAGATTGGGGTGCTTAAGCCTAAAGATCGGATAGAAAGTGAAGCGTCGATAAAAGTCGGCGTCGATGATGATCTCACGGATGATAACGCTGTTGTTCGTCCGCCAGTTATAACGGTGCTTGGCCACGTAGACCATGGAAAGACTACTTTGTTGGATGCTGTTCGTGGTGCAAACGTGGTGGATTCAGAGGCTGGTGGCATTACACAAAGTATCGGTGCATACCAGGTTGTCAAGGGAGATCAGCAACTAACATTTATTGATACGCCCGGTCACGCTGCGTTTACCCAAATGCGCGCAAATGGAGCACGCGTGACTGACATTGCCGTCCTTGTGGTTGCAGCTGATGACGGTGTAATGCCACAGACACTAGAGGCTATTGATCACGCAAAGGCCGCTGGTGTTCCAATTATCGTGGCTATTAATAAGATCGATGCTCCTGGGGCAGATATTGACAAGACGAACGCCCAGCTTGCTGAACACGATATCATCGTTGAATCGTACGGTGGTGACGTAGTTGCCGTAAGCATGTCCGCATTGAAAGGTGAGGGGATAGATGATTTGCTTGAATCTCTCCTTTTGGTGGCTGAAATCCAAGAATTGAAAGCGAACCCGAACCGTTCTGGGATTGGAGTGGTGATTGAATCCCATATGGATCGAACTCGAGGTTCGGTAGCATCTGTGCTTATCCGTTCTGGAGTAGTTCGGGTCGGGGACAATGTTGTAGCGGGCGCGTTCCGTGGCCGAATCAAATCAATGCTGGATGGATTTGGTGAAGTGGTACAGGAGGCAGGGCCATCTACCCCGATTGAAGTACTTGGTCTTAACGGAACACCTGCGGCAGGTGACCAATTTGATGTTGTGGCGACAGATCGTGAAGGTCGGCAACTGGTGAGTACGCGCGAGCGCATTGCACAGAAACGGAAAGATGCTCGAGCTGCAACGACTATGGCGGAGGTAATGAGGAGAGTTCAGCAGTCAGATTCCAAGGAACTTTTGGTTGTTATTAAAACAGGGAACCATGGTTCCATTGATGCAGTAAGCCGTGCCGTTGAACAGGTTTCGAACGATGAAGTCCAAGTTCGTGTACTAAGTGCGTCGTCTGGGGCAGTCAATGAGTCGGACATACTTTTAGCTTCTGCATCCGATGCGATGGTTATGGGATTTGAAACTACGGTTGAGGCAGGGGCCAGGCGTCAATCAGAGGCGGAAGGTATTACTATCCGTACTTATGACATTATTTACAATCTTATTGATGAAGTAGAAGATGCTGCTCGTGGGCTCCTGGAGCCGGAGCGTAAGATTATTGTGACTGGTCACGCCAACGTCTTAGAGATATTTAGTCACGGTCGGCGTGAGCAGATTGCTGGGGTTCGAGTGACAGATGGCGTCCTCAAGCGATCTGGTCGTATGCGGGTCATTCGCGATCAACAAGAGATCTTCGATGGAGCTATCACATCCATGAGACACCTCAAGGAAAACGTCCGTGAGTTGGTTAATAACTTTGAGGGTGGTGTCATGGTGGATGGCTTCCATGAATACGAAGAAGGCGATCAATTAGAGGGTTACGAAG
>CAJWJL010000079.1:0-9843 GCA_913042135.1 uncultured Chloroflexota bacterium
GTTTCGACCGAAACACTATTGGGGTTGAAGCCAGGCAAAACAAGACAACTTCTTTCTCACGGCTGCAAAAACGGCCCACCAAGCACAGCGCGAAAACAACACAAGCGATGATCGTGTTACCCGTCTTCCAACCGTTACAAATATGGCGGTTCAGGCTCAGATCACCGGTTAGCACCTGCCGCTTACTCCGGCTGCTAACTCTGACTTCACCTTCACCTCGATAGACAATGTGACGAGAATGTGACCGAAAGTTCTCCAACTTGTGTACTGCCTGATGCGGGATTTTCGATTAGCATAGTTAAACTATTTTCTGGGAGATGGGTATGATGGATTGGAAAGCCAAAAATCAAAAGAATAAAGCGGCTGTCTGGGGCTACTGGCAGCGTATGAACAATGCGAAACCCAGTGAAGTAAAAGGGATCTGTGAGAAGGTATTCCATAAAAATGTCAACTGGAACGGCTCGCAACCACTTAACCAGATTCGTGGGATTGATGCTCTCATTTCTAAATTTTTGGAGCCATTACAGAATGCATTTCCCGACATAAAACGTGTTCCTCATATTCTTTTAGGTGGTATGTCTGCGAATGAAGAGTGGGTGTCTGGGTATGGCTATTTGACGGGGACGTTCGTTCACGATTGGCTCGGGATTCCGGCGACAGGGAAGAAAACAAATATCAATTTTGGTCAATTTTTCGTGATGCGGGAAGAAAAGATTGTTGAGAGTTACGTTATCTTCGATATTCTTGGTGTTATGAAGCAGGCAGGTTTCCAAGTACTACCTCCGGCTTACGGTCAGGAGGGCGGAAAGGTTTTACAGCCTCGAGGAAATGGCATTCTTTTAACAGAGCAAGATGATCTTGAAAGTCGCAAAACCCTGCAATTAGTTGAAGCAATGGCTACCGGCATGGGATGGTACAACAGAAGCCGTGATATGGAGAACATGGATACAATGCAACACCATCACTTTTGGCATCCAGATTTTCATTGGATGGGACCAACTGGAATTGGCTCCGCACACACCATCGAAGAATATAAAGACTTTCATCAGAGGCCATGGGTTCTTGGGTTCGGTGATCGAGAAATCAATGAAAAACGTGGTGGGCGTTTCATGGGATTCTATGCTGAAGGTCAATATGGTGCGCTTGGTATTTGGGATTCTAAGTACTCGTTGCATCATGGGAAGTATCAAGGTGTTTCTGCTACTAAAAAGATGATGACACTTCGGGACTTCGACTGGTACAGGCGTGAAGGTGATCATCTAATCCAAAATTGGGTGCCCATGGATCTGATTGATCTATTTATGCAGATGGATGTGGATCTTTTTGACCGCATGCATCGTCAGCATGAACTTAGAAAGCGAGGTATCAACTGGTGGGATCTCCCGGTCAATGAGCTGCTGAAGCTGAATGCGAAGTGAAAATTGTGGCACAAAACGAACGGAGAAGACTCTTTTTTTTAGATAAGATCTTCCAGTTTCCAGACCCCCTCTAGATCTTTCCTGTTTATCTCTCGTTCTTCATCGATTAGCGAGCCGATCAAATAGATCCACTCCAAGTTGCCGGAACAGGTAGACCATATCGACGAAAACCCAATTCTCTATATACTTCTCGCCATCACTTTTCCACCAATCCATACCGTTGAATTTGACGGGGTTTCCAGTACCTCCGACATTCTTGTACTCACCGCTATGTATTGCTTTGGTTCCCGCCCAACCTGAGCCGGCTGCATACCTGCCTTCGGCATAAAGAGAATCCAGGTCCTGATTCTGCCGATTTGGGAAGGCCGCCAACCACGGTTTCTGGTGAAAATCTTCAAACTCCTTCAAACCATAACAAGAGCCAATCCCTCCTGGGCCGTACCAATGAACATCAGGATGAAAAAAGTCTGCAACTCCCATGCTACTGACATCGTCCTGGTCATAGCTATTCAGACTGTCGTACACAAAGCGATGGATTTGGTGTAATTGCCGCTCTGTCTCCTCTTCATCCTGCGCTTCAAGCAGGATGCCATCATGCGCAAGTGGGAGAGGGAATCGCTGATCCGAAGCGAGGATTGGTGACAGTACATCGAAACCTGCCTGACGCAACAGATCAACCAGATCTAGCAGAAAATAGAAGTCGACGACTTTGCCATCTTCAAGCCGATAGAATTCGCCCCAGCGAATATCGACTTTTTTTCCCGATGCGGGAATGCCTAAGTAATCTTCCTCGAATGTTGCGGAGAAAAAACCTGTACCACTAACCCACAACCGGCCGTCTTTTGAAATATCGCCATCAGCACGACCGTTCGACTTGCCACCACAAAACAGATGAGTCTGCCGCGTCAGATCCGGGAAAGACCGCAAAAGCGGTGACCAATAGTCGTCGACCAAAGCCACACTACCTTGTAACTCATTTATTGGGTCAGGACCGAAACAATGCACCTCTCTACTCATGACAGAAGCCACGACTTCGTTTAGCTGCTCTGTGTTGGCATTCTGCAGCGCAATCCAGTAGTCCCATATTAGTGATTTGTTTTTCTGATTAATCGATTTGCTCATCATCTGGACCTCTATTCGAGGTTACTCAAAAATTGGTGGGTCCGGGATATCACCACCATGTAGGTTACTATCAGACTGTGAACTCCGTTAGCGCACTTCGAAGCGCACTGATTATTGCCTTATTGACGTTATGAGCATCCAATACTCAGCCCTTATTCGCCGCAATCTGCGTCCAAATGGAGAGCTCATCGATACCATGATACTCACGGACTACGAGCCCGTGCTGGAGTTCGAGATGACTCATCGCCAGAATCACAACTGGCGACCCAGTGGGTGAGCCAAAGCGTCCAACGCCCGAGTGGGTTCCGACTACTGACCACCGCAGTGCAATTCTCGGATTCTTTTCGTTCTCTCGCTGCTCTATCCAGTGATGCACCTGGTAAACGGTATCAGTGATCGCAGCTTTCACTCCGGTTAGAAAGTCGACTAGCCCATCCCTGCCGTACAGAAGTTCTCCTCCCGGCGCAAAGCCCTGGCAGGCCCGGTCGTGGGTATCAATTAATGCACCAAAGTCGCCGGCTTCCCAAACTGCCTGATAGGAGTCGACAATTCGTTTGGCATTCCCTTGAATCGGTCCCGAATCGGGTGGACCTGTCCAGCGCGCTACTAATGCTTCTGGCTCGGCTACTGGGATCCCGCTAGCTTGGTCAGCTTGTGCAAGCTTTTCTCCAAAAGTCTCAGGGTCCACTCCAAGTTGCAACAAAATTGCTGATTGATCGCGCACCAACCATTCATCAACAACCTGGTTTTGCCGACAAATGCAGTCAGCGATGGTTCGGGTCGCAACCTTTTTACCTGTTGGCGAACCAAAAGCTCCATCGCCTTCGTGAGTCATAGTGGAGAGAATCCGGTGCGATGAATAATAGGTACCCACCGGGTTTTCTGCGCCAATCACATCCTCACCGTAGAGTTGTCGATCCGGGAACATCTGGAGCATCTCACGGGTAGACCGAACCACATCTTCTGCTGAATTTGTAACATTTAACGGCGTCTTTAATAGCGTCGATTCGCCGTAATAGTCACGAATTCGATCGATCCCACCCTCTTCCCAGATGCGGTAAGTGATCTTCAAGATGAAGTCGCGAAGATCCTTGAACTCGGTATCGAATCCATTCATCACTTTCTCCCTCCACTCAATGTCATTGTTTCCCCGTCCTTCTTTTCTGGGTCGTAACCGGCACCATAGTCGTCCCAACCCATCCCCTTGAATAGATCGACGCCAAGTTGGCGCATCACATAGGGGAAATCGACCATGACCCAGTTATCTTGAATCTTGCCGTCCACCACTTTCCAAAAATCCATGTAGCGGATCTCGACACGCTTGCCCGTTGGTGGGATACCCATGAATTCCCCAGAATGAGTAGCCTCTTGCCGCCCAAATGCAGCCATCCATTGACCCTCGGTAAGGCGCGCTTCATCGATACAAACTTTGTCGGAAAAAGCTGCCTGAAACGGACGCTGCCAGCCATCCTGAAACGCCTTTAGGTTCTCTTTTGCTCCACACCCTGCATTGCCAAACCAGTGAAAATTTTCGTGGAAGAACGCGCCGATTCCATCGATCATATGATCGTTCAATGCATCAACCATCCCATTTACGACCTTGCGGGTGTCTTCAGTTTTCGTAAGATCGTTGTTCTTCGTCAAAACTGCTTGTGGCGGTCTTTTGCCTTTCATATTGGTTGTCCGTTGGGATCAATTCTGTGGATCGATATAGGTTGCCTACCCTTTGACAGCAGCCTGGGTCAGCCCAGCCACAAGTTGCCTTTGGAAAAACATCACGAGGAAAAATAGCGGCGCCGTGGCTGAGACCACTGCAGCCACTGCATTCATACGACTTCCTTCATACATCACGGTCCCAAGAAAACTGTTTAGCTTCGGCACCATGGTGAAATTCTCCCCGCTAAGCAGGCTAACCGTAACCGTGAAGTCGTTATAGGCCAGTAGAAAACTAAAAAGTCCAGTCGTCACTACACCGGGCCACATGACCGGCATAATGACATGCCAGAAAGCCTTAATTCGAGTACAGCCATCCACCAGAGCGCTCTCGTCAAGTTCGGTAGGCACATTTAAGAAAAAGGACCGCATCATCCAGATCGTAAATGGCTGGTTGATCGCAACCAAGACAATGATGGCAGTCGGAAGGTACCCCCAGACTCCGAACTCGAAGAATGGATAGAGATATCCTGCAATCAACGTAATATGGGGCATTGCGCGAAAGACGAGAGCGACAATCAAAATCCAGAACGCATATCTGGCACGACTTCTCGCCAGTACATACCCTCCGAGCACACCGAATGTCAAAGAGATCACGACAACACTGACCGTCACTATGAGTGTGTTGAGCGCGTTACGCCAGAACTGCTGGTCGACCCACAACCTTTGGTAGTTCTCTCCAGTTAACGCACCACCAGTTTGCTTCTTTGTGAACTCCCCAGTAACAACGTTCATCCAGTCAAGGCCGAAGAAATCAGAAGTCACCTTGAAGCTGCCCAGAAGGGTCCACAAAAATGGAAATGTGGAAAGAATGACCCAGACGATGACAAAGCCATAGGTAAGTAGTAGAAGCGATCGTGGGGTCCTGTTTACCATGGTATAAGCCGCCTTAGATCAGCGCCTGAAATCACGCCAGGTTCGAATCAAGACCGGGGTGAGCAAGATCAAAACCATAATAACGGTAACAACACTGGTCGCGGATCCCGTTCCCCAAAGTTTGTCCTCTTGGATAACCAGACTTTCATAGATTAAAAAACTAATTGACTTGACGTGCGCCTCAGCACTGAAACCGATGATCGGTTCAAACACCCGAAAAGCATCCATCAAATGGATAAGCGTAACGAAAATAATCAGCGGCATAAGATGCGGCAGTACAACATAGCGCATCCGATCCCATCTCGATCCGCCATCGATCATTGCAGCCTCAATTTGATCAGACGACACCGTCTGCAGGCCGGCGTAAAAAACAATCATGGCAAACGGGGTCGAATTCCAAATTCCGTAAATCAGAATAACCATCCATACCATCGGGGTGCTGGCCTTGAGACTTAAATCAGGATTCCCAACAAGAAACTGTACGGCACTGCCTAAGATGCCATTGCCATCGATCATCCAGAACAACACCAGCGCGCCTATGAGTGGGGTAATGATCATGGGCAGCAGGCTCGCAAAGATGACCGGGCCTCGAATCGATCGGGTTAGGTTGTTAATGGAAAACGCGACTATAAGACCCAACAAAATAACGAATGGCGTCGCCACGAAAGTGTAGGTCAAAGTAAATATCAAAGCGTTATAAAACGGCAAGTTGAAGAAACGTCCAATGAATTGACTCAAGCTCTTGCGCTTCTCCCACTCTTTTCCGATCGCCTCAAAAGCAAATAACTTGTAACCGCCGTACAACTTTAAACCCACAAATTCTCCAATTCCTTTTTGTTCCTTAAGTTTCTCGAAATCGACTGCAACGCTGGTCTCACATTTTTGCGTATTCGTCAAAAAATCTACAGTGCAGGTTTGCACTTCTTTGAGTGGTTTTTGATGCTCACGAAACATCGACTGGTAAGTGATGCCGACCAATGGCAAAGCGATCAGCAGAATCATCGCGATCATAGACGGTGCGATGAACCAGAAAAAAGTCCGATGGGGCATTAGCTATTCAAAGACATGAGCCAAATGTCAGGGTCCAGTAGACGTCGGCCTTACACTCTGCGTGCGCCCTCTGCGAGGGAGCACAGTTTCTCGTAGACAATGTCGGGGTCGACAGTCCCGAAACCCGCAAAAGTTCCAAAGCCACAGTCTGATCCCGCCATCACACGATCTTTTCCAACGATGCCGACAAAGCGTTCAATCCGCTGCCGGATAAGTTCTGGATGTTCGACAAAATTGGTCGTACTGTCGATGACGCCCGGCACCAAAATCTTATCGTCCGGAATCTCACTTTTTCGCGCCTTGAAGACTGTCCACTCGTGGGCGTGACGGGGGTTCGAGGATTCGAAAAGAAGATACCGGGAGCGTGTTTTCATCAGCACTGGAAACACTTTATCCATATCAATATCACAGACATGCGGCCCCTCGTAATTGCCCCAGCAGATATGAACCCGGATCCGGTCCTCTGGGATTCCGTCAAGCGCCGCATTGAGGGCCTCAACATGCATCGAAGCTGTCCGCACAAATTCCTCATCGCTCTTATCAGTGAAGATCATATGGCGAGCAAGCGCCAGGTCCGGGCAATCAATCTGGAGCAATAAACCTGCATCTGTAATCGCCTGGTACTCGTAACGAAACGCATCGGAAAGCGCTGCAAGATAAGTTTCGTAGTTTGAGTAATAACGATTCGGCAAGAACAACGCGACGACACCAGGACTCGCTGCATTCATAAATCCCAACGGAGTCTGGTGTTTATCGATGGCAGCCTGAAAATGGCGGATATCGGCCTCGAGATCGGCGTGGTCACGCAGTCGAACTTCGTCGATACAACAGGGGCGAGATATTTTCGGAGTACCGCCCGATCGGGCGATCCGCTCCAGGTATGCGGGAAACTGCTTGAGGTCCGCCGGCGCATTGCGAGGGCTGTCGCCACCAAAGCCGGTATATCGATCTTTAACATAGGTTGCGTAACCGATCTTTGAGGTCTCACCGTCCGAAACAACATCGATCCCGGATGCGACCTGGCGCTCGACAGTGGCTTCGACTTCTTCGGCCATGGTGGATTCGAAAACTGCTCGATCAAACGACTCGCCACGCTCCCGGGCAAAGATCAAATCGACAGCCCGCGGACTCCGTGGCAATGAACCCACATGTGTGGTGAGAATCAACTCACTCATCCTGCACCTCCATCCAGACGGCGCGTCTCGCCTGCCGGGTCATTCGTCGCAACCACGATAAAAAGCTCGGAAACTCCTCCGGGCAACGGCTTTACATCAATCTCCTCTTCCCCAGCATGGATGAGTGCGACGTCACCAGGCCCAAGAGTCTCACCGCCGCTCAGTACCACTGACCCTGTATTTGAGATCAACACGGTATCCAGGTTTGAAACGCGCCAGGGAATCTCCTCTACGTTACTCCATTGCACCCGTCGAACCTCGAATCCTGGACGCTCCCGGATTACAGCGTTCGAATTTCTTCCAATCAGTTCAGTCTCTCGATAAGCCCACTCGTCCGGTCGCGTCACCACAAACTTTGATGCGTCGGTGATCGTATTTCGACTGTGGAAGCCTAGGCCAGTCTTACTGACTGGAGTAACTGGAGGTATTCCTGCCGGAATCTCTTCGCCCTCTCGAGTATTTACGAGCTGCCCAGATTCGAGCAAAGTCAGACCATGGTTGCGCGCTTCTTCCAAAACCTCGGGTGCCCATACCACACCACCGCCCGAGTCGTCTCCGCCAAGAACCGAAAAAATAAAACCATACCCCGTTTCGCTGGTGGCACTAATGGGCGTTACATTTTCGAATCCACGAAACATGTGGGTCGGAAGGCTGATGAGATCCCCGGGATTGAGGACGACTTCACCATCGTCACCTTCTAGACCCCAAAACATGCGCCAAGAGCCAGTATGGATAATGAAGACTTCTGCCGTTCGGTGACTGTGAAGCGAATTGGTACAACCTGCCGGCTGGCCTGCGCCGCCGATATTAAAACCGGGTGTCTCCTCGATGTGGACATACTGCTTGGGATTTTCAGAGACCCCGCCACCGACGATGGTATAGTTCTCTTTGCCTTCTGTCCCCGGGTTGTGAGTATCGATGAAAGCGGTTCGACACGGAACAAGCTCGGCGAATCTCACCTGTTGAATTTTTCGTGTCATCGGGTTAACTCGGTTCTTTGGATTCTTTTTTTCAAATCGATCCACCTGATTCTTCTGTATCCCATGGAAAAAGAGAGGGAGGGGTTAACCCCTCCCTCTTAACTTCACCTACAGCAGAACCGTTGCCTCAGAGATACCCTGCTTCTTTCGCAGCAGCGTTATACGCGTCGGTGATGTCCGTCAGCGTCTGCGATGCCGATTCTTTTCCCTGCAGGAAGTCTGGAATGTTGGAACCCAATGCCGTATGGAGCATACCCATGTACGGCACCATCGGATAAGATTTTGCGCCTGCCGAAGCGGTCGCAAATACGCCCGCCGCTGCCGGCTGTATTTCATACGCAGAATCGAGCCAAACGGTTAAATCGTTGTTCCCTTGAACCATCTCTGCGTCGGTTCCTTCCATCATTACCCGAAACGCAGTCTCAGCCTCTTCGTCGGTCTGGTTGGTCGCGATCGTCCAGCCATCCCACCACAGCGTGCTTGACGGTATGTTGCCGCCACCGATGGTTGCCGCAGAGGCAAACGCTATGTTGCCGGTCACAGCATCGGCTTGATTCGCGGGGTCAAGAACATATGCGGCTCTGGATCCCCAAAGATTGGCTATAGCAGCCTCGCCTTGGGCCATCTGCGGTGCGCAGAGTGCCGAATCGAATGTCAAGTAATCGGGGTGCATATAGCTCGCCAACTGCTTCATCATATTAAGAGTTGCCACACCATGGTCGTTATTCACTGATAAGACCGCCGTGCCTGGTTCGAAGAAGTCACCACCGGTCCCCAGAAAGAGATTCACGAACTCTTCAGCCAGGTTCCAGCCCGCTTTATACGTACCAGTTATTGGGTACTGCATGAGTCCAGCTGAACGAATCGCCTCCGCCGCTGTGATGATCTCTTCGTATGTCTTTGGAGGGGCTACGCCAGCGGCCTCAAGGATATCGGTGCGATAAAAAAGATGCTGAGCATTTGCCATGAAGGCGATCCCCATGATGTTCCCGTCGATGGTGGCCAATTGCGAAGGAGCAAGTTGGGATCCGTACTTGGTCACGAGGTCATTCAGTGGGCGAATCAAACCAGCAGAGTTAAGCGTGACAATTGAGCTGCTCGCAACAACGACCACATTGAAGTTTGCCGGATTGGCTGTCAATGCCTCCACCTGGATATCCTGATGCTCTGTGGTCGCATTTGCGGTAACGGTCAAGCTGCTGGAATTGCACTCCAGGGCCGCCGCGTTCACCGCATTAATGGCCGGAAAATCGTTCGATAGGATCTTGACCGATCCCGATCCCGTGAATGCACAGTCTGCCTGCGCAAACGACGTAGCAAATAATGCCACCACCGCAAAAACAAATGTTTTAAGTTTCACAGTCCTCTCCTCCTCCTTTGAGTTTCAGAGTCTAAGTTGATCTCCAGCTCCTTTGCCTCGGGGCAGAGATTGCTTCGAACTGACAACGCCAGTTCGAATTCGGTAACGCCGCTCATGACTGATCGGCGGGTATTCGTTTTCCATCTTCG
>CAJWJL010000080.1:0-9839 GCA_913042135.1 uncultured Chloroflexota bacterium
AGTATTTTGAACGCTTGTTTGGAAGATTTTGTTACCAAGACCACACCTTCCTTGGCGAAAATACGTTCCGCAATGTCAGCTGTGTCCTTTGGCGTTTTACTTAGACCATATACAACTTCTGGAAATCCGATTCGTTCACTTCGCTGATGGTCTACTGTTGCAAATTCAAGATCATTTATCGGGGTAGTTAGGCTTAATTCTGCAGCGGCTTGTTCGACCGATATTTCTCCATTTGAGAGTCGTTCTAGAACTTCACTTATTTTCGAATTGCTCATTGGTGTATGACTTGCGTGTATATTTTTTGTTGTATAGCTAATATTGTGAATTTCAGAAACTTAAGACGTGTGAGCATTTTATCCCTGATTTTCATCATGATAAATCGCTGTGTAATGTAGGCGGTCTCAAATTGACCAAACGTTATGGTCGTACATATACTGCGACACCATACATTGAGTATTAGCGCTTCATCTTCAATGACAACTGAGAGGATCAGTATGCAGGTAACTTGCCTTCGAGAAAACCTTAGTCGCGGTCTGGCTAATGTCAGTCGGGCAGTTGCAGCGCGTGCCACTTTGCCGGTGACACAGAACGTGCTGCTTGAAGGTGATGACGGTCAATTGAAACTGACGGCTACAAATACCGAGATTTCTATAAGCACTTGGATTGGGGCCCAAATCGAAGGCGAGGGCAGAGTAACCGTTCCTGCAAGGATGTTCACTGATTTTGTTAATTCATTGCCAGGGCAGACAGTGGATATTGAGTTCAAAAATGAACCAGTTGGCGTTGTTGTGACCTGCGATAAATTTAACGGAGAAATCAACGGAATTGCATCAGAAGAATTCCCTCCGATTCCGACAGTTGATGGCGGTTCATCGGTCACAATTCCTGCGGATACGTTCAGGGGTGCCCTTGAGCGCGTCGTGTTGGCGGCGGCAACCGATGATTCAAGGCCAGTCCTCACTGGCGTAAAAGTTGAACTTGCTGGTGATACGTTTACGCTTGCTGCTGCTGATGGATTTCGCTTAGCGGTTGAAAGCGGTAAGTTGGACGCTCCGGTGAACGCTGAAGTAGGTGTGATAGTACCTGCTAAGACATTAGCGGAGGTGGAGCGTTTGCTAGGTGATGGGTCGTCAAGTGTTGAATTATCCATAGACGGCGATGGCCGATCAGCTAAGTTCCGCCTTGACACGTCAGAAGTGGTGACCGCTCTCGTCCAGGGAACATTCCCAGATTATGAGAAGCTGATTCCAACTAGCTGGGGCACGAAAGCTACAATCGATCTTGCCGGCATGGTTCAGGCGACCAGAGCTGCATCGATATTCGCACGGGACGGTAGTGGGATCATCAGGGTGATTGTTAATCCAGGCGATGGTGATGCCTCTGGGGTAGTGAAAGTCATTTCACGAGCGGAAGAAGTAGGCTCTAATGAGAATGAGTTAGACGCTGGTGTCGATGGTGATGAGACCAAAGTGGCGTTCAATAGTAAATTCTTGATGGATGTGTTGAATGTTTTGAGTGGCAAAGAAGTTGTTCTTGAGACTACTACGCCATCTAGTCCTGGTGTGTTCAGATCAGCTAATCATGAGGGTTACACGCACGTAGTGATGCCAATGTTTGTGCAATGGTGATCAGCGGGTCTCTGAGCATTGCAGATAGCCTCCATTGATTGCCAGATATGTATTTCCCAAGTTGGATGATTCGAATTTATAGATATTAGCCGATGCGAATCCTTTCACCTGCATAGCGAATGGTGTCTTGGCGTTCGCGTCCAGCCATGAAAAGTGTGATCGTTATAGGTCCGAATCGACCTGTAAACATCGCGATTGAGATTACGATCTGAGCTGCTTCGTTGAGATGTGGCGTGGTACCTGCAGACCATCCCACAGTTCCAAAGGCAGAGATAACTTCGAAAATAGCGGTTCGAAATTCCAGGCCGGGCTGCACGATGAAGAGGGAGACGACTAGCAGAAGCAATGCTAGCGTTGCAGTTGCCGCGACAGCCATTGCGCGCTGAACATTTACTCGTGGGATCTCTCTACCAAAGATTGTTGTCCGTTCCTTGCCACTGAAAATGGCGAAAGACGCGATTATGATCACCATCAGTGTGCTGACTTTGATCCCTCCAGCTGTCGATGCTGACACTCCACCGACAAACATTAATCCTTCGGTGACACTCGTGTTGGCAGGATGTAGCTGGCTGTAATCAACTGATGAGAAGCCAGCGGTTCTATTGACTGTGTGAAATAAACCTTGCGTTACTTTTGAAACCGCAGGCTCATCTCCAATCGTATTGGGATTTGACCATTCCAAGCTCAAGAAAGAGGTCAATCCGATAACCAGCATCAAGCCAATGCCGACCAAGACCAACTTCGTATCCAGACTGAGCAACGCCCATTTGCGGAATTTCAACACATAGAAGATGATCGCCCAGCCCACAGTTGCAGTAAGGATCACTTCTCCAAGAATCTCTAATACTTCGATATGTCTTGAAATGCCAATTACAGTGATCGCAGCGCCGACCCCCAGTGCGGTCAGTAAACCGAAACCAATCAGTATTGTTTTGGATATCAGAACCCCAACCCTACGGCCGCGGATTTCGACGAGGTTAGAAAGTGTGGCATAGCTTGACGAACCGATCAGGATCATGGCGCCAATGATCATTAAAGATGGTACGTCTCTAGTGAGGCCGCTCAAACTCTCACCGCCTATGAGCCCATCTGGAAGTATTTCGAAGCCGGCGTTGTTAAAGGCTGATATAGAGGTGAACACACTTTGCCAGAGGCCTTCTTCTAGCGTTATTCCAGGCCATATAGGTGTTACTACATACCATCGAATAAAGATCAAAACGGCCCCGATGATTTGCACTATGATCGCCATCAGTATGATGTTTCTGGCTAGTGAAGCAATTGTTCCGAGCCGGTTATCATCAAGTCCAGCGCCGACCACAAGTCGACCTTGCAGACTTGAGCGACGACCGGTTATGAGAAGTAAGAACGCCGCACCGGTCATAAATCCAAGTCCGCCTATGAAGATCAGAACAGCTATGACAACCTTTCCGAACCCTGTCCAGGCTTCTTCCGTATCCACGACTATTAATCCGGTTCCGGTCATAGCGGAAATGGAGGTGAATAAAGCACCAGTCGGAGACATGAAACCAGGTGCTGTGCTCGAAATAGGCAGAGATAACAATAAGCCACCGATGAGGGCGACGACGAAGAAGCTGTATACCAGCATCATCGGTGATGTCGGTCCGCGCACTGAAACCTCGCGCCGCCCGACGTGAGTGCGTACAGGAGATATTTCTGATTGCCTAGGTCGTCGTACGACTTTATCGCCTGGCCTAGGTCCGGATGGATTTTGCAACTTTAAGGTTTAGTTACCTAGTCGGCTACTCAAATGAAAAGATAATGACATTCGACTATCGGTTACAGGGTTTTCTATCGTATTGTTTCCGACGATACCATCTGCCCAACTCGAAATAGCGTCCTTAATGACCAAAAACCATGTCCATGAGGACAAAAAAGACACAAAATCAGGGTATTGGGCTAACGGTTGGAACTCCGATGGTGTTTCTCTGTCGCTCATAAGATGAATCCCATTATCAGGCATCTCACTATTAAATAATCGTATGATTTGCCATCGCAAAAAGTTTGATCCCCGTATGACTAAAGGGCGTCGATGGCTCGTGTCGTTGTTAGTATTTGAGAATGATTCGAAGCAGAACAGTAATCCTCCCGATTGTCGTACTTATTGCCGTGATATTTTCTATTGTGGCGTCATCCCGCCTTGGCAATAATCTCAAAACGGTGACAGGGCAGGTGCTGATCGTAGAACAGTCTTCCATCACAACAGTCTCAAGCTTGACGTTGGAGGATGATTCTGGGAAACAGTGGACCTTCGAGGGTGGAGGTGTTTTCTCAGGATTTACACCAGCCCATTTGCTTGAGCATCGTGCGTTGGGCGAACCAGTAACCGTTGAATATGAGGAAACTGGTTCTGGAATTTTGCGGATCGTCCATTTGGCAGATTAGGCAGCGTCTAGCGTTGGAAGTAAGTATTCTTCGATTTCTGCGGCAGTTACAAAACCCTCAAATCTACCGACAACGATTCCTGAGCTGTTTATGGTGAATGTCCAAGGTTCCGTGTGGAAATTCCAAGTATCAATTACTGGGGATTCTATGCCAATAGACGCGTCTCCACTGTTAAGCATCTCCGCGGGGTTATCGAAAATTTCTACGTGTATGAAATTCACCTGACCCTTATATTGGTCTTCAAGTTCAGATAATACCTGGGTCTGCGGCCCACATGCGCCCGAACGGCAATATGCCGGGGTGGAGAATGAGATCACTGTTGGACGTCCGGTTTTTATGGCTTCGTCAAAACTGATGGAATAGAGGTCAGGATCTGGTTCAGGCGCCGTAGTAATTAACCTTAAATTTGTTCCCTCTGGACTGGTCTTAGTCTTTGTGATAGGTGCCAACTCTCCGATATCAGGGGCCTCAGCGGTAGATTTGACTAAGATTCCAGTTTCTGCTGACATTTGAATTTCGCTGGAATTAACCTTGACTTTAATGTTCCAGAATCCGACCTTGTTGAATTCCATGGTTGTGGTATAGATGCCACCGTGAATTGGCCACTCTCTCCATTTCAGATCTTTGACAATTCGATCCTCATTGGATTCTTCCGGAGAGTATGACACTTCGATTTCTGAAGCTATATCCATTAAGAGGGTCCCGTCCGTTTTACGGATATTGAGAGGAATTCTAGAAGTGCCAAGGCCAACATCTGATGCTGTAGTGAAAACAACAAGTTTATTTGAATTTACTGTAGCGTTAGATTCTAGATTGCTCTGACAGCTGGCCATTATCACGGTGGCCGTCAGTACTACCAGAGTTTGTAAAAGCCGGGTCTTGTTCAAAGTTAGATAAGTTCCTAAAGTTCTGGGCTAAAGGTCTGAGTCTAGTGCCAGTGGTCAGATTTGTTTCAATTTCTAGACATAAAGATAAACGTTTGGCGGCTAACTTTGGTAAATGATTCGATCATTGAGTTTTCATTGCACTATAAAAATGATTGCTCATCAGATCCAGCTTGTTCCCTCTAGAGGTAATATGCTCATCTTGAGTTATTTTCTCAGCCTTGGCACAAGTTAAAACGCTAATAAGGATTTCATATGCCTATTCCTTCCGCAGATCCTATAGTGGTTGCTCCAACCAACATGCCTTTCAATTCGGATGAGTCTCTAGATCTTGACGCGTTATCACGTAATGTTGATAAGTTCTGTGAGACTGCGCTCTCGGGTTTTGTCGTAGGCAGTTATGGTGGTGAGGAGTTCCACATGGGGGAGCCGGAGAAGGTTCTTTCGATTAAGACCGTTGTCGAAGCCCATGCCGGTCGTAAATTTGTTATTGCGGGAATTGATGCTCTATCACCGACGGAGGCTGTCAGACTTTCCAATCTGTATGCCGAAGCCGGCGCAGACATGGTCAGGGTTAGAATTCCTCCAGCAGCTGGTAGTGGGAACACCGCTCCGATTCAAGACTATTTTGAAAAGGTAACGTCAAAGAGCCCCATTCCGGTTGTCATTATCCATCAGCCCAAAACCCCAATGGGAGTGGATGTGACGCCGGCTGAAGTTCGCGACATTACTTCCTTTGAAAACGTTTTTGCATACATCATGTCTCTCAATTATCGATACGAGTGCCGAATATCATCTTTTGTGTCGGATGCAGTGAAATTTTGGACCTGTAATGGCACATTACTCATGCCGGCCGGAATGATAGGCGCAGTTGGGGCATGTCTTTTATTTGGGAATTGGGGTCCACATATCGCAAGGGATATTATCCAGGCATGTCTAGATGGGCGGTACGCGGAAGCACGCGAGTTGCAAGAGCGTATAAACCGTATAGATTTTCTTGGGATGTCGTGGGGCGTCGGAGTACAAAAGGCGGGATTAAGTCTTCTCGGCTATGAAGGAACTGTGCCCAGAAAGCCTAATCTTCCGCTTTCTGACACCCAGATATCAGAGGTTAAAGATGCATTAATCGAGGCCAGAATTCTTAACTTCGACGGTACACCGGCCCCACAAATATAGAAACTGGAAGTATTGGGTGTAAGATTTTTGATCGCATAACCACTCGGTCTATTTACAAGATGCTTAAAGGGAAATATGAGAGTCACTAATCCTGAAATTATTCGTTCGGTTACCAAAGAATGGAAAGGTGATCGCGATTCCAATGGACGTCCTCTGGTTCCGGATGACATTCTCGATCGGATGAAGCTGGTCACTACAGAAGAAGCATGGGGAACTTGTCGACGGAATGGCTACCATTTTCAATTCGCCGGTGATTGGTTAAACCTGCATCCCGACCGCGTGATAGTTGGTCGGGCAGTGACCTGCCGCTGGGTCCCTACGCGTCCTGATGTCCATAGCTCACTGATCAAACAAGGTGAACACGAGAATAGAATCGGAGGGCAGAATTCGTGGGTCATCGATGAACTGGAACCTAACGATTTAATTGTTGTTGATCTTTTTGGCAAGGTGTTCAATGGAACATTTGCTGGCGACAACTTGGCTACAGCTATCAAGTCAAGATCAGGTACAGGAATGGTTATTGATGGTGGAATTCGCGATACCCAGAGGATTTCTCAGATGGGAGATTTTAACGCGTTTATAAGAGGCCTGGATCCATCTGCTATAGCCGATGTTACCATGACCGATATTAACGGGATTACGCGTATTGGAGAAGCTACATGCGTACCAGGTGATGTCGTGCTTGGAACGTTAACTGGAGTGATCTTCATTCCACCACACCTAGCTCAAGAGGTGGTTGAGAGCTCGGAGGCGATTCGGCTTAAAGATGAGTTTGGTCAACAGCGGATCAGAGAAGGGATTTACACGCCTGGTGAAGTTGACCGGGAATTTTCTGATGAAATGAATAGAGATTTTGAAGAGTGGAAAGCTAGTCGTTTGTCTTAAGCGGATGTGCTCGAATCAACAACGTAGTGACAAGAGGTAAATACCAATTGACAGAACAGAACACAGCTGAACTTGATCAGGTTAACACTAGATCTGCGCCATCCGAACTTCGAATCACTGACATGCGTATTGCTGTTGTTGGTGGTGACGGATGGCGCTGGCCAATAATCAAGTTAGAAACTAATCAAGGCCTTGTGGGGTTAGGGGAGGTTCGCGACGGAGCTTCTGGTCGGTACGCATTGATGTTAAAGAATCGTTTGCTTGGAGAAAACCCATGTGATCTCGATCGCTTGTTTCAAAAAATTAAACAGTTCGGTGGTCATGGTCGACTTGGTGGTGGTGTATGTGGGGTTGAAATGGCGCTTTGTGATCTTGCAGGTAAAGCATTTGGGGTTCCTGCGTATATGTTCGCTGGCGGGAAGTATCGTGAGGATAAGGTGAAGGTATACGCAGATACCCCCTTAAAAAAAGATCCAGAAGAAATGGGTGCTGCACTACAGGGCAGAATGGATAGGGGATTTGAGTTTCTCAAAATGGACATCGGTTTGTGGATTGCATCCGAGTTCGAAGGTGGAGTAATCAATAAACACGTTGCTGCTGAATCCGCTACTTTGATGCACCCGTTCACGGGGATACAAGTCACGGATTATGGAATCTCCAAAATGCAAGAATATGTTGGAGCTGTGAGAGATGTTATTGGATATGAAATTCCACTAGCTTCTGATCATTTCGGGCACATGGGAGTTGAAAATGCCATACGTATCGGCAAGGCTTTAGATCGATTTACGCTTGCCTGGTATGAGGATATGATCCCTTGGCAATTTGTCGATCAATGGCAGTCTTTGAAGGCTGGTGTGGACACGCCCGTTTGTACGGGTGAGGATATTTATGCTCTCGATGGCTTCAAGCCACTGGTTGATGCTCGTGCGATTTCAGTGGCTCACCCGGATTTGGCTACATCCGGTGGAATACTTGAGACGAAGCGCATAGCGGATTATTGCCGTGATGCCGGTATCGGTATTGCACTGCATCAGGCGGGATCCCCTGTGGTCGCTATGGCAAATGCGCACGCAGCCATGACCATGGAAAACTTCATAGCGCTAGAAATGCACTCGGTTGACAACCCGTGGTGGAATGATCTGGTAACCCTTAAGGGTCAAGATGGACCGATGATAAAAGAAGGGTATGTTCAGGTCACAGATGCACCAGGCTTAGGCCTGGAGTTAAATGAAGAGGCGGTTGAGGAACATCTTGCACAAGATGGACAGAGACGCAATTATGATGCTTATCCATCTGGAGCGTTTGAGGATACCTCCGAGTGGGATGCTTTGGATGCTCACGATCGAGTTTGGAGTTAGTTGACCATTGAAATTGGATCCTTGGATGTGGCCTCTCTTGAATTGATATCACTTCAAGCTTGTTTTTTCAGGCTGGTCAGCTTATGAATTATCGGCTACGACTTCGTTTGGTGAAGATTCAACGTATTCATAGCGTCGAATACCTGGGATAGCTACCCAGATAAGGCCAACTACCGCTATTCCAATGAAACCTCCGAGTACCATCGTTGCTCCGGCACCGATGGCGGCTGAAACGAACGCCACTTCCATCTGTCCTGCGTTGTTTGCGGTCATGGCGGCGAACGAGTGGGCACTAGAAGCTCGACCTATTAACCTATCGGGTGTGGTTAGCTGTACGATAGCTTGTCGCATTGTCATACCAACCGAGTCAGTTGCACCCAAAAAGGCGACGATGATAAGTCCGATCCAGAAGATCGGTGTAAGTCCGAATGCGATCAATCCGATAGCGTAGGCCAATGTGGCGGTTAGAACGATTCTGCCTTTGTGTCGAATTTTCTCCGTGAAGAACACCAACATTGATCCACCGACCCCACCAAGTGCGTTGGCAGAGCCAAGTAGGGCAGTTCCCTCTGCACCCATGCCGTATAGACCGCTTGCGAACAAAGGGAAAAGCATGCGATAGAAGCTGACAATGGTTACCCCGACATCCAGTAGGTACAGCCCTGGCAGGATCGGGTGTCCTTTTACGAATTTCACCCCTTCACGCAGTGCTGAAACCTTGCTCTGAGCAGTAGTGTCGGGATCCGGAGCGCCGCTGGCATTTATCATGGCGGGAGCGATCATGCTCACCCCAGCAAATACAGATCCGACCAAGAACGTGGTCGTTACACCGAATTGAGTGAAAAGTAGACCAAATAGCAACGGCGCGACAATTTGTCCGATCTGGAAAGAAGCCGTTTGGAACGTTACTCCATTTGTAGTGTGGGATCGTGGAATCACTCTTGGAAGCATGGCAGGTCTGGCGGAATTACCCAGCATGTTCACAATCCCAGTCAGTCCTGTCACAGTGAATATCATCCATGGCGCCAGAATTCCGTTCCATGATGCCAGGGTTAACAGCGCCATTGAAACGAAAGAAACTGACTGGGTAAACATCATTAATTTCTTCCGGTTGATGATGTCCGCTAACAAACCTCCATAAACTACCACTGGCATCTGTAGAAATTGGATAGCACCGAGTATTCCTAGTTGTACAGCTGATCCGGTCTCGTCATACAACCATTGCGTGCTGGCGAACAATCTCAATTGCATGGCGATAAGCATGCTCATGCCCGATAGCCAGAGCATGGTGTAGTCGCGGAATGCCAACGACGACCAAGGCCTCAATTGTCTGTACGTCGATTGAGTGTCTATCTCGCTCGCAGGCTTAGGATCTGATTCGGATGAGTTAGATTTCAAGTTTTTTCTATTGGCTGGGTACCGAATTGGGGCATACTAGCACTGCCCAGTTCTGTTCAGCGTTCATAATCCGTCGGCAGAGTCTGTCATTCGATGTGTCTAACTAT
>CAJWJL010000081.1:0-9464 GCA_913042135.1 uncultured Chloroflexota bacterium
GTCTGTGCAAATATATCTGACCCATAATCAGGCAAGTCATCTCGGTCGACGGATGTTATGACTGCATAGCTCAATCCCATCTGTTCTACCGTGGTGGCTACCCGTATTGGCTCTGCGACGTCGACTGTACCTGGCCAACCGGTCTTGACGTTGCAGTACGAGCATGCCCTTGTGCATGTATCTCCCAAAATCATGAATGTTGCAGTGCCTCGATCCCAACATTCGCCTATGTTCGGGCAGGCAGCTTCTTCACAGACTGTGTTCAGGCTGGCATTTTTGATTTTCTTGCGTAGTTCAAGAAAATTCTCTCCCCCTGGGGCCTTGACTCTGAACCAGTCTGGCAACTTTCGTTCAACGGTTGGGGAACCTGGTTTTTCTGATTTGGAAACCAAAGTATATTGTTCGATTCACATTAGGGGATTTGAACATTCGCCATTTTTACCGGAGGCAACGTTCTCTCAACTAGTTCAGAATAACAGACAGGCAGAATATTTCTTGCAATTATTACTGATACCTGATTGCCTATCGTACAAAGTGAGGTTTGGTCATACCGAATGGCAAAGCATAAACGTAGACGAAGATACAGCGGCCCGGATATTACAGGGTATTTGGGCTTGAATCCTGGGGATCAATTTCAGACGACGCTCAATGAGATAAATGATTCAGGATTTACGATATCTGAAATTCGAGGTGCTCCGGTCGAAGTAACTGGTGGACTCCCCGGAGAGAAGGTTATTGTCGAAGTGCAGAAGCGATTTCCTGAGAGGATTGTAGCGAAGGTTGTCGAGGTATTAGAACAGGCTGAAGAGAGGGTAGTGCCTGAGTGTAAATACTTTCTCACTTGTAGCGGATGTCAGTGGCAGCATGCATCTTATGACTATCAACTTCAGATAAAACAGGCGCGTGTTCAACGGGAAATTGAAAAGTACCAAAGTTTGTCACATGTGGTTGTGGACACCACCATAGGGAGCGAACCACAACTCGGGTACCGTAATCATGGACGCTTTACCGTTGGGAAGAAAGAGGATGGGGGGAAGATTGGTTATGTAAACGCTGTAACGCGCCATTTCGTAAAAATAGACCGGTGCCTTTTGATGAATGAGCCAATCAATAAAATACTTGATCTTGCTCAAGATAAGGTTGCGGGGCAAACCCAGATGGCAATTAGGGCTGGTTCAAGTACGGATTCGATGTTAATTCAGCCACGTATGGATCTTTCAGACATCGGGTTGGTAACAGGTGAGCAGCATTACGAAGAAGAGGTACGGGGTTTCCGTTTCAGAGTCGCAGCTTCTTCATTCTTCCAGGTGAATACTTCTCAACTTTCCCGAGCTATAGATGAAGCGCGTGACCTGCTTGAGCTTGACGGTACAGAAGTTATGGTTGACGCCTACTGTGGTGTTGGAGTATTCACCGTTTTGTTGGCTCCGTACGTTCAAAAAATAGTCGGTATTGAAGAGTCGGCGTCGGCCATACAGGATGCCGAACTTAATTCTAAAGATATTTTCAATATAGAGTTTATTGAGGGTAAAACTGAACATATTCTTAATACTTTGAACAAACATATCGACGTGCTATTGCTGGATCCGCCTAGGGTTGGATGCCATCCAGATGTGCTGGATTCAGTGGTTAAGTTGAAACCAGAAAAGGTGCTGATGATTTCTTGTGAACCAGAAGCGATGGCGCGAGATTTAAATCTTTTATGCTCAACGGGGATTTATAACTTGGAAACAATACGACCTGTCGACATGTTTCCTCAGACTCGCCACGTGGAAACGATTAGCATGCTCAGGATTCAGGGTTAAGTTGTTGACTCGATCATTTAGGGACGTACTTATTCTTGCCAGCCGATCTCCTCGGCGTGCAGAAATTCTTTCAGGTGCTGGATTCCAATTAGAGGTTGTGCCTTCGGGCGTTGATGAAAAAAAGTTATTTAGTGCTGATACGTATTTGCCTCGTGCTGTCGAACATTTGGCTCTTTCCAAAGCGAAGTCGGTTTCATCCAGCAGGTTAAATCGTTACGTTTTAGGCGCTGATACGATTGTGGTACTTGATCACCGAGTTTTGGGTAAGCCAGAATCCTCTGTCCAAGCTACTGCCATGCTCAATGCTTTAAGTGATCGAAATCATGAAGTGATTACTGGAGTTGCTGTGATCGATCCTAGTGGCGACACCCAGACTATATCGGTTAAAACATCAGTCACTATGCGCGGGCTTTCGAACAGTGAGATTGCAAAATATGTTGCTAGTGGGTCACCGTACGATAAAGCCGGGGGTTATGGGATTCAAGATCGCTCATTCGCTCCGGTAGCGAGTTACGGTGACTGCTATTTGAATGTTGTTGGCTTGCCTATGTGCGCGACTCTTGAATTATTACAGGGGTCAGGGTTATTGCGATCAGATATGTTTTCAACAAGTATTTGTGATGGACATAAAGGCCTTCAGGATTCTGAAACTGTGGTAGACGAATGACGATTTTTGGTATCGGTGGATTCGAAGTTCTATTAATCGGGGCTATAGCTTTATTTGTATTAGGTCCTAAACGTTTGCTGGATGGAATTCGACAAGGCAGGCGTGTTTACACTGATCTAAAACGTCAACGAGACGCGCTGCAGTCTCTGGTTACCGAAGCTATTGATCTGGAAGAAATTAAAAAGCAGGTAAGCGTCGATGAAATTAAAGATAGTGCCGCTTCATTGGAAAATGAACTTGCGTTAGACCAACTTAATGAAGACGCTCAAAAATCCCTTAGTAGCTCGGTGTCGAGGAAGCGGAAATTAACTTGGTCAGAAACCTCAACTGAGGAAGAAAGACTGGATCACAGGCCCGAGCCTCAACCCTTACTCGATGAAAAAACGACGAGTGATTCTGGCGATTCTGAGTCAACGTCATGAATGATAAGGCCACATCCGTATTAGAACATTTATCTGAACTCAAACGGCGCCTTTTCAGAGTTTCGATTGTCGCTGTCATATTTATTGCAATAGCAGTTGTTAATTTTTCTTGGATATTTGAACAATTCACTTCGGATTCAAGGGCACTGATAGAGGCCGCAGGTGGAGACATCATCCAGCTCACATTGACTGAAGCATGGGTTGCTGCTGCCAAATTAGCGGCAATGATTGGTTTGACCGCTTCATTTCCATATTTTTTGTGGGAAATGTCCAGATTCTTCACGCCAGGCCTAAAAGCCAATGAGCGGAAGTATGTGTATTTACTGATACCAGCAGCGTTGATTTCGTTTGCTGTAGGTGCTGTATTTGCTTATGAAGTGCTGATACCACGGCTATTTGAGTTCATGCTTAAATTTCAAGGTAGCCTCGCAGTACCGCAGATTACGGCTGCATCAGTCGTATCTATGACAGTTGGTATTGTGTTTTGGCTGGGGACAATTTGTGAACTACCTATTGTGATGTTTCTGCTGGCAAAGATTGGTCTGCTGAATTCAAGATGGTTGAAAACCAAACGACGATGGGTGATATTGCTGGCGTTTGTTTTTGGAGCTGCCGTCACTCCGACAGATCCAGTATCTCAGGTGATTGTTGCCATACCAGTGATGCTCTTGTTTGAGATTGGCATGTTGTTAGTGAGATTTGCTGAGCGTGGACGCGACTAATAAGACGCTTGTATTACCTGTCGGATTTTCAGGCATCCTAACTGGCTAGCAATAGATTTGATTTCATATATTGTGGCTTAGCGTGCCGCTGCATCATCATTCTTGTCGTCTGTATTGGACTCGTCGTCTTTTGAGCCAATAGCCGACTTGAATTCATTGATTGCCTGACCCATCCCTTTACCGACTTGCGGGAGTTTTCCTACTCCGAAGAGCAGGAGGACAATTACGAGGATAAGGGCTATTTGCCAGATGCCAAAGTTCTGGAACACTGATAAACACTCCGAGCTGCCCCGTAGGTTCACGGGACTGATATATATGGACCAGAGTCCAATCTTCAGTATACGCCGGTTAGGTCAAGGCCCTAAGAGATCGATTGTTGTTTTTAAGTCTATTTTCTGTGATTACGTATTAACCTAAGTAACGCCATACGGCGAGTACTTTGCTTAATACTTCGATGTCAGTGGATGGAAATGTCATTGCATCCATTTGTGAATTCGCAGGTTCGAGACGAGTTCTCGGGCCTTCTGAATAGAAATTTTTAAGTGTCGTGGTGTTGTCAGATTTAATTCGGACGGCAGCCATTTGTCCGTTACGAACTGATGATGCTTGTTCCATGATGACCAGATCACCATCAGAAATCAGGGCGTCAATCATCGATTCCCCGCGAACTTTGAGGGCGTAAACGTTGTCGCCAGGGCCAACTATGGCTTGTGGCAGATCAATCAATTCTGACCCAGAAAGATCAGACCACGTGTCATTTTCTGGCATGGGGAATGGTGAGCCTGCGGCGATTGTGCCGAGCAGTGGAACAGCGACCGAGTCGATCTCAGGTGGTTTAAATTTATTGGAATTGGGTCCAACGCTTGCGAGACTCAGCCCTCGCGAAACTTCTGAGTGTCGATTGAGTTGTCCTCCCTCCTTGAGTTTATCCAGATTGTATGCGACAACTGAAGTTGAACTGATACTACATCCATTCTGAATGTCACGAATCGTTGGGGGGTAGTCATTTTCCTCAATGAAATTCTCGATGAACGACATAATCATCTGCTGGCGTTTGGAAAGTTTTACCATTTGTTTGGTCCTTAGTCAGCGTACACACGGTGCTGGGATGTTGATGTAATTCTATCCGCACTAATGTTCTAAAAGTAACAATTATCTTTTATGACTGTCAACACTTGATGTCGCAATGCTTTACACAAGGGTTGTTAGGTATTTGGTTCTCAAGGACTCAACGCATTATGATGCTGTCGTAATTGCCGGCTTCATGATTAAATCATTCATCTTGTAGCGTCAGTACGTTATAAGGTAGCTAGAGGCTGCTCTAGTGATCGTGCTGGATGTGGTTATGGCCTTCATGCGCATCAGATGGATGATGGCTGTGATCGTGAGGGTGGGTTGGGTGATCATCCCCAAACGAAATGCCTTCAAGATTAGCTGGCGGCCCTCCTACAGTTTCAGATTGACCGAATGCAACGTAGTGCGGAGCTTCACCTTCGAATACTAAAAATGCTGATTGTGTGGTGGATAGTGACTCATGCCCTCCGAACCAAACGACTAATGGTCCATTGGTCATTTGTATTGGGCCATCTTTGACCGGTCTTTTGACATTTTCATCTATATGTCCGGATCCTGATGGGCCAACACCCCAACGAGAGACGCCTTTGAAATCTCCTGGGATAACGAATCGCCATCTTGGAAGCAATCCTTTCCATGGTGCCACTTCAACAGCTACGCGATGTTCTACGTCTTCAAATGGGTGGTGTATCCGCCAGTTGTATTGAGTATCACTGGATTCAGATGCTGGAACGCGCTCAGCACTATCGCGTGAATGGTCGTGATGATGTAGACCCTGAGTCAAAGGGTGGTACCGGGCTAACTGGAGAGTTTGTTGTATTGCTTGGCGAGGCGCGATTTTTTCCGGGCAGCAGTATTTCGGTGCAAGACGCCTTTTGTGACCGCTTTGTCGAGTGCCGATACTGCGCTGCGAAGAGCACTGTCATCACCGGACTTAGAACCGCTTGCGATCAGCTCGGATGCAGCCTTCACCCTGCTACGGGTGAACGACCGAGTTGATCGGTTTATCGATGCTTTGCGTTGTTGAGCGCGTGAAGTCTTAGCGGCAGGCATTTGTTTTCCTTGAATAATGTTCGAATGCTATGAAGATAATATTACTGCGGATTTTACGTCCATATTATTATGGACTATTCGCTTCACTTACCCTGAATGCACTATCGACTCCCGGAATTGTTTCCACGCGTGCAAAGAGTCGACTTAACTGTTCCACACCGCTAGTGTACACCGTAAGTGAGATCGTACAGGCATTGGTTTTATCATCTTCAGTGGATGTTAAAGAGTGGATATTAACGTTTTCTGATGAAACGACGTTCGTAATGTCACGTATCAGACCAACACGGTCATAGGCTTCAATGCGTAATCTCGACGCGTAAGTTGTCTCGTAATGACCCCACGCAACAGGGATGTGTCTTTCTGAGTCTTTTGAATCTCGAAGAATAGCGCAGTTGTGTCGGTGAACTGTTACTCCCCTTCCTCTTGTGAGGTAGCCTGTAATTTCATCTCCGTAAACGGGGCTGCAGCATTTTGCAATCCGAGTAAGAAGTCCTGACTCTCCCATCACTACAAGACCTTTGGTTTGGTCGGTAGGCGGATGTGATTGGCCGATGTCGGGCTTAAATATTTCTTCCAGTTGTGGGCTCAATGTGTCAGCAACTCTAGAGACGGATATTTGGCCAACACCTAGAGATTCTGCCAGTTCATCGAAGTTTTCGTAATCCAGGCTTGCAGCTATATCTTTTTCGTTGTAGCTAATCCCAAGCCGTCGTAGTTCCTTTTTGAGAAGATCTTTGCCCCTCCGGATATTGGTGTTGCGCTCTTGTTTACGAAACCATTGCTTCACTTTGGTTTGTGCACTGGCTGTCGTTAGGTATCCCAGATCTGTGTTCAGCCAGTCGAGGCTGGGGCCACGAGAGATTCTGGCTTTTCGTATTTCGACCACGTCACCATTATTAAGTGGGCTGTTGAGTGCGGTAAGTTTTCCGTTTACTACTGCGCCAACTGTGTTGTGCCCCAGATCAGTGTGGATGCGATACGCGAAATCAATGGGAGTTGCCCCTGCGGGCAGGTCTTTGACATCTCCGTCAGGCGTGTAAACGAATACTTGATCTTGCAAAATATCTGTCTTGATGGTGGCCAGATATTCATCGTCACCAGAAAGTTCTCGTTGCCAGTCAAGAAGCTGACGGAGCCATGACATTTTGGTTTCGAAATTGTCACCACGACGTGTTGTGTCTTCGTCTTCTTTGTACATCCAGTGAGAGGCCACACCACCTTCGGCGATTTCGTGCATATTCTGTGTGCGGATCTGGACTTCAATTGGGTAACGACCTGGACCTCGCACGGAGGTATGTAGCGATTGGTACATGTTTTCTTTAGGGCTCGCGATATAGTCATCAAACTGACCGGGCACCGGTGCCCACTTAGAGTGGACGACACCTAACGCTGCATAGCAGTCTTCGATACTTTCCGTTATAACTCGGATGGCTATCAAATCGTAGATTTCGTCGAACTTGCGTCCTATACGTTCGTAGCGCTGTAGTTTATTAAATGTGCTGTATAGGTGCTTTACCCGACCTTCAACTGCAGATGGAATGTTGGCATCGTTTAACGGGATTTGTATTGCTTTGACGGCTGCTTCGGTATAGATCTCGCGTTCAGCACGTTTACGACTGATTAATCTTGACATGGACTTGTATTGTCGTGGCATTAGATACCGAAATGCTTGATCTTCAAGCTGCCATTTGATGTCACTCATTCCCAGACGATGGGCTAATGGTGAATATATGTCCAGTGTTTCTCTTGAGATGCGTTGTTGTTTCGGGATTGGCAGATATTGGAGAGTCTGCATATTGTGTAATCTATCTGCCAACTTTATTAGGACGACGCGTACATCGTCCGCCATTGCGACAAGCATTTTCCTAAGCGACGCAGCGCGTGTAGCTTCAGGTTTGGCAATCTGTTTCAGCATTGCGCTGTTCTCTGAAATCATGTCCAGACGCTTTAATTTCGTGACGCCATCGACCAGTTTAGCCACATCGTTGCTGAAATCTGTTTCGAGTTGCTTAAAACTAATCCCGCAATCTTCTATCACGTCGTGTAAAAGAGCAGCTTGAATGGTGGTTGTATCGAGTCGCATGTCTGCAAGTCGCAGTGCAGTGGCAATCGGGTGTTCGATGAAGGGTTCGCCAGATTCTCTAAGCTGGCCTTGGTGGGCATTCGATGCGTAGTTGAGGGCATCTGCGACGGTTGATGCCTTTTCCGCGGGCAGGTACGCACTAACTGCATCAAGAAGCGCTTTCGATGAATTACTTTTTTGCTTATGCGTAATGGTCATTGAAGCTTAACGTTTTACTTCCCTATTCTAATGCTTTTGGCGGAATTTAGTCTGCTAGCGGAATCTAGTTTGGTTACCCGAACTAGGACTTTTTTTATGAGTCTAAGGTTTCAAAATAACGAGCAATTTCGTCGCGTTCGAACTTCGGTAATGGTTGTAATTCTCCTTTTTTGATTCTTTGGATACCTTTTTTATAATCGGTGATTCTCCCTATCACGTTAGCTTCAATTCCTGCCTGACGCAGGGCTCTCATCACTTTTGGAGATCCGTTGGGGTGTGCTGTGATGATGAGTGACCCTGATGCGATTAACCCCCATGGTTCAATAAAAAGTGCTTTGCAAATGGTTTTCGTCTCATCAAATACCAATACTTGATCATCATCAATTATCACCCCGGTGCCTGATGCCCGTGCAAGCTCGTCTATAGCGCCTGCCAGTCCTCCTTCGGTTGGATCATGCATTGCAGTTACTTGTCCTGTTGACATGGCAACTTGAGCTGGTTTTACTATTGAAATACCAGGTACGTTTAGCAGATTAGCCGCCTTTTTGATCTCATCCTCAGAGACTCCAGCCGCCAATAACTCCGTTTTACTCTCTCTCGCGAGAATAGCTGTTCCTTCGATAGCGATACCTGAAGTGAGAATAACATCGTCGCCTGGTTCTGCCGAAGAGGTTTTTACAGTTTCGGAGGGAGCGGCTTCGCCAAGCATTGTGCCTGCAATGATTGGGCGCGATAGTCCAGTGGTGATTTCTGTATGCCCCCCAATGATTGTCACCCCTAATTCATCGGCGGCTTCGCGCATTTGTTCGAAAATATCTTTGACATTAGAAACTTTTTCGTCTTCAGGCAGAAGAAGTGTGCTAAGGAACCATTTCGGAGTTCCGCCCGAAGCAGCGATGTCGTTTGCATTTACTTGAATTGCGTACCATCCGATACGGTCTGTGGCGAAAGTGATGGGGTCGGACTTTGCGATCAACGTCGAACTGCCGAACGAAATAAAAGCAGAATCTTCTCCTACATGTGGGCCTAGCAAAACTCGTTTTTCCGCTGTTATGAGACCACTCAAAAACGTCTTAAGTAAGTCAGGGGGTAGTTTTCCTGGCCGTAGATGCATATCAAATGGATTGTCTGGCATGGGCGGTGCCCCCTAAGGGCTGGCTTTGGGCAAAGTTGGGATTGGATTGCCTGTCAGATAAGGGCCGATGATCCGGCCAACAACTGGTGCTTTAGCTTGTAAACCATTCCAAAAAAGATCGAATGCTTTGTAATTCTTTTCACAAATAAATTCGATTTCACTGGCTCTTCCAGGTGTGTCGAAATCGAGTTTAAATATCGTGTTGCAATTAGTCGCTATTGGAAGATCAGTTTCGATATCGAATATATTTATGAGTGCAGCATGATCTTCAGGTGACAAAGCTTTTTGGGGCTCGAACTTCCCTG
>CAJWJL010000082.1:0-9189 GCA_913042135.1 uncultured Chloroflexota bacterium
CGGTCAATAACTTTTACTATCCGCAAAAGGGTCTCAGGAGTTGGGGACCTGCACGCAGCCCCCAGACACACGAATATCCCGACCGAATAACCTATGCTGAATGGTGGAATTCCCACGGCATACTATGGATGCAAATCGAATCACTATCAGCAATCATGCGGGCAAGGGAAATGGCGGAACTCGGCGCCGACGTTTTGTCATGGGGCCCGAACGACCTCACATTCAATCGAGAAGCCCACCCCGATCATCCCCTAAAAACTGATGATGATTGCATAAAACAGGTGATTACTTCCCTGCAGGGAACCGAAACTACGCTTTGCCTAAGAACATATGGCAAGGAACAAATGGCTAAATACTCAGAATTTGGAGCTACCATGTTCCTCGACGAAAGCAACCTATTCAAAGCAATTAAATAGACAATTACCTCCTGAATCAAAACTATCTATTTGTGTTGACGTACTTGAGATTCAACACAAATTCTCATAAAACCCTATTATTTGATCGGTAAATTATCAATTTCACACCTGTACATGTAGATCACACTTGGCTCGACACATTAACTACATCTTCAAGTACCCTTGGCGCTCTCAATGCACTTACAAATGACGGGGAGGCACTAACTGCATCATGAAACAAAATATCATCAGGCAGAAACTGAAAAACGGTGAACCTACACTCAGCACGCATATCCACAGCGTGTGGCCAGCCGAAATAGAAGCCATTGGTCACACAGGGTTTTACGACTACGTGGAGTTCGTCGCCGAATACGGACCTTCAGATCTTCATGATCTGGACAACATGTGTCGTACTGCGGAATTATTCAACATGGGCAGTATGATCAAGATTGACCAGAGCCTTATGCCGTTCTTAGCTCAAAGAGGTATAGGAGCAGGATTCGAAAGTGTCCTATTCACAGACGTGCGCAACATCGAAGAAGTACGCGAATGTATTACTGCGGCTTTGCCAGACCACCCGGACCATAGAGGAACGTACGGTGTGGCGACTAGACGGAATTCATATATGGGCTACGGTGGTACGCAAGAATACGTCGACTCAGTTGCCGATACAGTTCTGGCGTTCATGATAGAAAAAAAAGGTGCAGTCGATAACCTTGAACAAATCCTGTCAGAAGAACGGGTGGAGATGGTTCAGTGGGGTGGGGCGGACTTTTCAATGAATATTGGACAACCGCGAAATATGACCCATCCGGAAGTAATAGCTGCAAAGAAAAAGACTTTCGAGGTTGCAGTCAATATGGGAGTGCCGCCGCGTGCCGAGATCGAATCAGCTGATGAAACAAAAGAATATCTGGACATGGGGGTTCGCCATTTTTCTGTAGGAACCGATATCACTATCCTTCACGGTTACTGGAAAAGAGAGGGTGAACAGGTGCTCAGGGCGCTCGAAGGAGAGTAACTAAACCCTATTACTGTTCCCACCTGTTGGTTTTTTTCAGGCCGAAAGTCGTTAGTGCGGCAGCAGCGTTGGTTTATGGTCTAAGTGCTCATTACGTGAAATTGACCATAAACCAACGTAATGACAACGTCGTAACTAAAGCTACTCCCAACCAAAACACCGATGCAGCTACCAATAAACCGGCTTCTCGGAATTGCTTTCGAAAAGCCAACACAGTTGGGTAAGCTAACACGGATGCTCCGGTTATGCACGCAGAAGTCACGAATAACAGTAAGCCGGTAAGAATTGCCAGGAATTCATTTGACTCATCTTCAAAAGTTGAGAAAGAAGTCACAACCAAACCAAAGAGAACGATATACAGGGTAACTGCCGATGCCTGAACAAGTCCCAACAATATTATTCTCTGAAATGTCAACAGGGCGCGTTTCTCTTTTCTAAGGGGTTCTATGTGATGAGGACCAAGCAGGCCAGCCGTCCCACGCCTCACTGAATGTCAAACGCGTTTGATTAGATCCGTCGGCATTCATTACGAAAATTTCGATAAATCCATCGCGGTCAGAGTCGAATACTATATTTGCACCATCCGGAGACCATGACGGGGAGCTGTCCCAAAAATCATTGTAGGTAAGGCGTTCTAGGTTCGACCCATCCGCGTCCATTAGATAAATCTCTTGGTTTCCGTCACGATCAGATTCGAATGCTATCTTCGATCCATCCGGAGACCATGACGCTGAACTATTCCAGGCGTCGCCAGACGTAAGCCGCATCTGATTAGAACCATCGACGTTCATAACGTGGATATCCACGTAGGTTCTACCGTCGTAAATCCTGTCGGAGTTAAATGCAATCTTAGAACCGTCTGAAGACCAATCCGGCAGTATCTCCCATGAGTCACTATAGGTCATACGCGCTTGATTCGAACCATCAATATTCATAATGTAGATCTCTTCATTACCTGCACCGTCCGAGTTAAAGGTAATCTGCGCTCCATCGGGAGACCATGATGGAGCGCTATCACCAGCAAGGGTATTTGTTAGACGTATCTGTTTAGACCCGTCGGCATTCATCACGTAAATTTCAGCGTTACCATCCCTATCCGAACTGAACGCTATCCTTGAACCGTCTGGAGACCATGATGGGGAGATGTCCTGTGCGTCGTTATATGTGAGACGCGTTTGATCAGATCCATCTGTATTCATAACGTAAATTTCCGTGTTTCCGTCACGATCAGATTCAAACACGATCATGGAACGGTTTCCACTAAACGGGGTTTTAGGAGTCAAAGGCGATATTTCATTAGGGTTATTTTCTAAATAACTACATGACACAAAACTACCGAAGAGTAGGATCGCGATCGTTGAACTCATTAATATCCTGGTTAACGTGTCCTGCATTTATACCTCTGAAATGCCATAGCCTGTAACCACCAACGCCAGGCTATCTCCCTCAATCAAAAGATGTTCCTGATTCCGTTATTGGCTGTTCGGAAGGGAGGACAGGAGTGACCATTGTAAGTAGTGCAGGCAACACCAGTATCGATGCCGTTAAGGCCAACGCGATCATGGTTCCGGTCAGAATTCCATATGACGAAAACATAGGCATAGGGGCAAATCCCATCACAGCGAACCCGCCAATGGAAGAACCCGCCGAAGCCATTAGAGCCATACCGGTTCCTCTGGCAGCTTTACGGGCCGCATCGGACGGAAGGATAGATCTATTCATCTCCTCCCTGAAACGTTCGGTCATATGGATCGAATAATCAATCCCTACGCCGATAGACACAGCACCAATCGTGGCAGTCACGAAATTGAGGTCAAACCCAAAAACATGCATTATTCCGTAAAGCCAGATAACAACCAGCCCGATAGGAATTACAGTCACTACTGCAAACCTGAATGATCGCATAGCAAACACTAAGACAATCAAGGCCACGCCTGCCGCTATCGGAATAGACCTTTGCAAGGAGGAAGTGGTGGCCTTCAATCCTTCATTTCGGGTAAACGCTGAACCGGTGAGACCATAAGATTCAATAGCTGAAATTGTTGTAAGTGGATCTAAATCACTACTCAAACGTTCAAATGCTTCGCCAACGTTGCTCTGTTGTCGGGTGCCCGGAAGTAAGACAGTAATACGTATAAAGTCTTTACCCTCGAAACGACGATAAACACTGGCCACCCTATCGGAGTTGTATATAACGTCACCGTCCGAGTTATAAACACCCTCTGCAACAGCCAGTTCCAAGGCAGATCGAATTCCGGATGTCGTATCGGGCAAACCATTGCCATCTGCATCAGTGATTTCAATGCCAGTTACAGTTAACGCCCGTTGCCGAGCAAAATCCGACTCGGTATTGTGGCGAATAATTGCTAGCGGATCCGGAGGCAGGTAACGAATTGTTCCATCACTGTGACGAGCCAGTGTTTGATTAGTCTGTAAGTTTTCATACAACGACGTCAGTGCATCAATTGTCGATTGATCAGCAAGGTTACCGGATATCAGGATAACGGCCGGTTCTCCGCCTCGTTCACCTAAGTGTTCGTCTGTTTTATCCAGACTTACGACAAAGTCTGAACTGGAAGAGAAAAAATCTTCTGCGTCAAACGTCGAATCCAGACGAATCGCCATTAGCAAAGCCACAACTGTAATTACTGTCGTGACCGACAATACTGCGATTCTGTATCTGACAACCGATTCAACTATGTATTCAGAAAACCGCGCCGCAACTGGGTATCCAGTTTCATTGACTGCCATCTTGTTCTCATTAGAGCGTGCAAAACGCTTGCCAATAAAGAACGGGACCACTATCAGCAAGATAAATACAACCGACAGTAACGTCAAACCAATCAGTGTGCTGAGTGCGATCATAATAATGATGGCAGAGCCGGCACCTACGGTTATACCTAATCCTCCTAAAATTCTCACCCATCGATTCAATTTTGCGGATATAGGTAATTCAGCCGCGTTTTCTTCAGCTCGACTAACAGCAAGGGGAACAACTAGCCCGAGTACGATGAATGCGGATGCGACAGCAATGCCGGCAGCAAATCCAAAATGAACAACAGCTTCGATTCCTGAGGACGTATTGGAAAGAAATGCTATTGAGTCACTCGCGAAGGCAAGGATCAAAGCACCACCAACTCCTGTGATACCGAGTCTAAAAGCGTGGGCGGGTACGTTACCTAAACCTTTTTCTTCCTGATATCTGCGAATTGCATGAACGGCAAAATCGACACCTAAAGAAATCATTGCAATTGGAACAATGAGGTCATTGATAAGACCACTTTTGATCCCAATTAAGGTTGATATACCTTTTAGCCATATGATCAGTGCTGCTAGACCGACACTAGTGAACGCCACGGACCAATAGGAACGTAATGCGATTCCGACTATTGCCAACGCTATGATTGCAGTTAGTGTGATAAAGATTCCAGCCTGCTGGCCTTGTTCTTCAGATTCCAGATTGACGTCTATAGCTATGGCCCAGATTTGGAAACTGACCTGATTTCCTCTGAGAATATCTTGTACCTTACGACTGAACTCTTCTTTATTTAACGTGGCTTCATCACCAGTGAGGTTTATCGATAATGCGCCACCCCCGAGCTTTTCGTTATCGGCGAAAACATTGAATATCAGTGCTGGTGCAGTCCACCAAATGATCTCCTCCCCGAACAGCACCTTCACTTCACTAGTGGCTTTTACAGATATATCGTCTCTCAACCCCGACGTTTGAGAGTTCGAAAAGAGTAAATGAATAGCAAATTTCACCTGCTCATCCGATGCCTCGGAAAGAGTTGTGGAAAGTAAAGGATGCTGGCGAAGTACTTCATCCACAGCATTTGCGAGAGAGGTGACGCCGGAAACCTGCCTGGCACTCTCGCTATCGTAATAGCTAAAAAGATAAGACTGAACATCTAACCCAACTACGGCCAGATCACCGTCCTGATCTTCGGCAATAAGGTTACTTTGATTGACTAGCAGTTCATGAAGATCCGATTGTTGAAGAACATCTCCATCCCTAGCCTCGACTACTAAGCTAATGACGTGAACCGGAGATTCAAAAACATCGTCGATTTTGCTCTGCACATCAAACACTTCGCCCGTAGGATTCTGAGACGCCTCAGGAGGAGTGGGCAGTAACACAATCGGAAGAACTAACAGTAAAGTAACCACAAGTGTTGCGGTCAAAATTACCGTCGAAAATCGATCTAGAAAATTCGCAAGCTTTGAGATGTATGGCGAAGCAAATTTATTACTAGTAGACAACATTCGGGTCAAATCGATGCATGTATTTAGTCTGTGGTGTAACCGTTTTCATCTACAACGCGGTCAGATGGTTTCAACCCGGATTTCGTAGTAAATTCCACCCGATTACCTTCTGGATCAGATACGTAGAATGCTCTTTGGCCATCTGCTCGCTCCAAGGGCCCTTTTGTGATCTCATATCCAGCTTCCCGCATTGCTATCAGAGTCTCATCAAAATTCTCAACTTCAAATGCTGTATGGATATTTGGAGCGTTATCATCTTGTCGCTGCACGAGATGGACCATAGTCCCATCCGATGCCTGCATCCAAATTAGTCCATCACCTGATTCTTGGGATGGAATAACTTCTAAGCCAAGCAGGTCTCTCCAAAAACCGAGAGCTCTGATTCGATTCCTAATGGGCATAGATTGATGGTTTATTGTGTTTATTTTAACTTTTGCCATTTTGTTTTAGTTACGAATGATTACTGAAATTCCTCTTGGTCAGCTGAGTTTTCCATGTGCCGTATCAAGCGCTTCGCGGCAAAACTCTGCTACTGCGCGTGGCATATAACCCGGCTCTCGTGACTGCTGTACGCTTACCTCGGCAAACACAGGCATGTCTTCTAATTTATTTGTTCTGAGTGCCGAAAAAAATCCGGTTATATCAATGCCGCCGGCTCCCGGCAAGCAAAACTTAATTTGCTCACCCACTTTTTCGCCATCCTTAATGTGAACCATCGATGCATACGGAGCACAAAGATCAACGCTATGAACCATATCGCTACCTTCAACCACGAAATGTGAAATATCAAGATCTAGTTTGAGATTTGGATGAGCTGTCTGCTCCATCATCCAAACAGCCTTTTCAGGTGTCTCAAAATCAGTCCCTGCATGAGCCTCGATGGCAATAACCACATCATCTACTGCAGCCATGTCTGCAAGATTAAGAAAAGCATCACGCATTTGGTTTTTGCCTGAATTCCAAGGGGGTGCTGAATGGCCGGGAGTTGTGGTAACCAATATAGGTGAGTCGTCAAAATGTAGGCGCTGAGCCATCTCAAATTTTTTCTTCGTTAGATCGTACATAGCTACCCGATCATAGTATGGAGCACAGACGTCTATATTCCCGAAAATAATTGGTGATGGAAAACCAAGATCCTTTACTAGCCTGACAAGGTCCTCCTGTTGATTTGTTGAAAAATTAGTAGGAGAGGACGGCCATTCTTCACTGACACAAATTTCGAGCGCGTCATATCCGGCTTCGCTAATGATCTTTACTGATTCAAATGGATCGACCATTTTCAGAGCATATGTTGAATATCCAAATTTAAACGCCAAAATTCCTCACTTCAAAACTCAAGTACGATGAGACAACAATAATCGAATTATCGTCCTTGATAAGGCATTGCTCGAGTAGGTTTTTGCTATATCCCTGATCTGGCAGTACCCAGTACATCTGGATTAATTAGATTTTCCGGAATCTCTCCATTCAAAACTCTTACGACTTCTGCGGCAGTACGTCGCTCAAGCTCAAGCGTCGAAGCCTGAGAAAAAAACGCGGTATGCGGCGTGATGATCACGTTTTCTTGAGTCATAAGTGCGCTGGAAGGATCTGGTGGAGTCGGCTCAACGACATCAAGCCCTGCTCCTGCAATATGTCCACTTTGGAGAGAAGCCGCTAAAGCGTCCTCATCAATCAGACCACCTCGCGCACAGTTGATCAGAATCGAACCAGGTTTCATCTTTGCCAACTGAGGAGTGCTGATCAAATTTTCAGTTGACGGGATCAGTGGAACGTGTAGCGATATGAAATCAGATTCTCTTAGGAGATCGTCAAATGAAACGGCACTAACACCATCTAGTTGTACCCCTGGCTTGATGAGTGGATCATAGGTAAGAATGTTCATACCAAACCCAACTGCTTTATTTGCCAAAGAACGCCCTATGCGACCGAAACCGACGATACCAAGGGTTGCTCCTCGAGTGCGATGCATAGGCTGATTTAGTACGACGGAGTCCCAACCTCCTGATAAAACTGATCGAGTATGTGGGCCCAAACGACGATTCAACGCCAAAATCATCCCAAGGGCATGATCAGTAACCTCATCCATACAGTAGTCAGGGACGTTGGTTACAACAATTCCAAGCTCTGTAGCTTTTGGTATATCGACATTGTCCACACCAATGCCATATCGCGCCGCTATCTTGCAGTTCGTCGCAGACTCGAGAACCTGTCCAGTAACCTGAGCGAAACAAAACATGATCGCATCTACGTCGATAGCCAGAGCAACAAGAGTTGCCTCCGAGTCATCAGGAGCAACGACAAGTTCAATTCCCGCAGCTTCTAGGACCTCTCTTTCAGGATCGGTAGAAGGCCAGACATAATCAGTTATCAGTACTTTCGAATTCATGGGTCAGAATGATACCTGCCATCGAAATGAAAAACCTACATTTCCCCCGAAATGTAACACCAGTCTACGAAACGATATTCTCCATAGGCTTAAACATGCATCCCTCCACAAAAAAATCGAAGAAATCTGGTGCCGTTTCGAGCTCGATGTGTTGCACGGTAGTAGCGAGTTTTTCGATTTCACGACGTTTACTGGTCGATAACAGCATTATCACAGCACCCTCCAGGGATACATTCCCCACTTTCTGAACTTTTTCGATCGGTACGTTCGCAATGAATCCAATGTCAATCGCATTCGATTCATTTACGTAATTAGCGAATCCGCCGGCCAAGTAAAGTTTTTCAAAACTGTCAGTAGGTAATCCGTATTCACGTAATACAATCGCCTGTCCACAATAATTTGCTGCTTTTGCTTGGGCCAGCGCCGAAATATCGGACCTTGACAATGTTAAACCGTTATCTTCAGAGAATTCGTAGGATCCAGAACCATCAGAAAACTTTCCAAGCTCATCCATGAGATTGACACGTCGAAGTTCAGCGAGTAAATCGATGAGACCAGACCCACATATTCCTACGGGAGGTGCGTCACCTATAACATCCTGTGATACCACTGAACCTTGATCATCAATCACGATTTTTTCAACGGCTCCATCGTAACCGGGCATTCCATAAGTTATTTGCCCTCCTTCGAACGCAGGCCCGGCGGGACAGGAAGCAGCATATAATTTTTCACGGTTGCCAATGACCACTTCGGTGTTAGTGCCGACATCGACAAGTATCACTGGCTCGATCTGATCTTCGATACCCAGCGCCAATAAGTCAGCAGCAGTGTCAGCGCCAATGTGTGATGCTATTAGAGGTCCACCGTATGCTATTGCTTTGGGGTGTATTCTCAAACCAAGTCGGGAGGCAGAAGTGGTAAGTGCGGTAGTTACTCTTTCACCAGCGTTGAATTCCTCTTCTACCAATGACTTGTACGGCCGTGTCCCAATACTTTGCACATCAATACCAAAAAAAAGATCGCGCATCGTGGTATTACCAACGGCAACGATCTCAAAGATTTGCCGGCGCCTGATTTTTAATACACGTACCATCTCTCCAATTTCAAAATTGATCGAA
>CAJWJL010000083.1:0-8894 GCA_913042135.1 uncultured Chloroflexota bacterium
TGGCGGTTATGGTCTGACGCGGTTCATGGCGATATAAACTCCGATCGCCAAACCGATCAAGGCGATGATATTAGTAAATAAGCCACCGGGGAGACCAAGCAATGTCGCTATATTTATTCCAATCAGCCAAGCAAAAAACATCGTGAATGCTGCAATATATCGAAGTCGGTGGTCTAACTTATATTTTCCGGCTCTGCGTACGAAATCCCCAACCGGAGCTCCTGCTAATCCAACGATAAGTGATGCCACGACATTACCGATTTGAAAATTGAACGGGAGGTTCCAAAGAAGCCATACTATAAGTGCGTAGGCAGCTCCAAAACCCAGTGACGCTATGGCAGACAGAGCGATCGTGGTAGTCATTTCAAGCGAATTTGCGCGGAATATTGGTGCCTGGCCTATTTTGGCGCAATCTGGGCAGCGGGCTCCTACTGGCGATTGCATCATGCATTGTGGGCAGATCAGATCACCGCACCTGCCGCACCGCAGGTTTGACGGGACGTTTGGGTGGCGAAGACAGTTGTTGTTGAAAGTATCGTCGGTCATTTGTAGAGAAGAATACGTAAAAGGCAGTTTAATTTTAGAAATCGCTGCAAAATGTTATTGATCAATCCAGTTTTGGCGTGTTGCAATATCGCGGTCGAATACCAATCGCGTTCGCATTAATCTTAGTGATATTTGTTTGTTGTCGTCTCTAAGGGAGTTTGATGTGACTCTCTTGGTAATGGTTATCAGAACAAACACCAATGCGAACCAGACAATTTCTAGCGGCAAGTTTAATAGGGCTGCCCAAACCGGCATGAGAATCACTGCAATCAGCCACCATGCTGCGGAATCTTTCCAAGGGGTGAAGTGAACTCCGAGTGTTGGGATTGATGCGTAGACTATGAGTAATGGGAAGTTGATGGCTAGGGTGGCGCCAAAAACCGTTGCCATACCTCGCCCTCCCTTAAGTCCCGAAAATATAGACCAGTTATGTCCGATTATCCCTGCAAGTCCAGAAGATACTTCGATTCCAATACCTAGTCCAAGAACTTTTTCGGAGGCAATGAGTACCGGCAATGTCCCTTTGATAAAAACGTCGAAAGGGGCAACTGGTACCACCCACCATGCTCCGACCTGTGACGCTAGGTTAGATGCTCCTATGTTTTTTGATCCATGTTCTCTGATATCGACGTTTTTAGCGAGCCGCCCAATTAGATATGAAGTTGGAATGGAACCTACCAAATAAGCGCCTATTATCATTGCAAGCGGCAAATATACGTCCATTACGTTCAACCTATTCCGGGCGGGATATTACCGACATTGGAACCGTGTACGTCGATCGCCCGTGTCAGTAATTTTAACGCTGTATCTGGTGGGGGCCCGTTTGTGCCGGGTGTAGCTTCGTTCTTTGTTCCAAGAGCGTGATAATCAGTACCACCGCATGGTACAAGATTATATTTGGTGGCCATATCTAAGTATGCATTAAGTCGATCACTTCGGTATTTTTCAGCGTATACCTCGATACCTGCTAGTCCGGCCTTTACTAGTTGTTTTATGATATTGCTTAGATGATTTACGGTGCGGGGATGTGCAATTGCTGCTACCCCGCCTGCAGAGTGAATAATTTCAAGTGCGTCAATAGGGTGGAGTTTAGGGCGAGGTACACGGGCAATTCCTTTTTCACCTATGAATCGATTGAATGCTTCAGCGATTGTTTCCACGTGACCTGCTTCGATCATCGCCCGAGCTATATGTGGTCGTCCTATCGATCCTCCTGCTAGTTCCACAACTCGTTGCCAAGAGACGGGCCTGTTAATAGAAGCGAGCCTATCGACTGTTGCGCGTGCGCTTTGAATTCGCTCAGCTCTGAATTGCTTCAATCGTGATTGTAACTTTGCGTCGCTGGAATCGATGAAGTACCCGAGAAGATGCAATTCAGAATCGTCGGTTGCTGTCCCTAACTCGATTCCGGGAATTACTGTGAGTTGCTTGTGAGTTGATGCAGCTTGGATAGCCTGATCGGATCCGATAGTTGCGTCATGGTCAGTGATCGCGATGATTCGTAGTGAACTTTTGGATATTTGGTTAATTAACTGTTTGGGAGTCAGGGTGCCATCAGATGCAGTGGTGTGTAGATGAAGATCGATTTCCACTGGCCATTCGGGTGAAATTGTTGGAGTTGTGGGGTTATATCGGCTGCTTTCGGATTGGCGGTTTGGAGATGGATTCAAATTTCGATCTGCCGATCCACTCGTTCAATTGAATTTGTCAGACCGGTGGAGGTATCGATATCAATCAAAACAGAATTGAAATTCATAGCGCCACTTCTAACTGGTTCCATACGTTGACGATATCCGGTAAGAAAACGGTTGAGGGATCCTTCAACATTCACTCCAAGGATAGAATCTACGGCTCCTACCATCCCAAGGTCACTTACGAAGCCAGTGCCTTCTGGGAGAATTTTGGAGTCGGAGGTTGGTACATGTGTATGCGTTCCAACAACAGCTGCAACTCTGCCGTCTAAATGCCAGGCTAAGGCAGCCTTTTCAGATGTTGCCTCAGCATGAAAGTCGACCACTATTGGCTTACCTTGACCGAAACCACCTGCAAGCAGATCATCAACGACGGCAAAAGGGGAGTCGAATTCACCGACCCAAACGCGCCCGATTAAATTGATTACAGCAACAGGACCTGTGTCATCAGTTGCTCCTCTTCCGGGTGTGTTTACGGGGTAATTTAATGGTCGAAGCACAGGTAGGTACGGATCGTCGAGATGTTCAATGAACTCTCGTTTATCCCAAACGTGGTTGCCGGTAGTTATGACATTGGCTCCAGCTTCTATCATCTCCACCACCGTATCTACTGTGAGCCCTATACCTGCGGCGAGATTTTCACCTTGAAGAGTTACGAAGTCCACAGAAAATTCGGATTTTAGATCAGTTAGCAAGCTGCTAACTGCACGGCGTCCTCCCTTACCGACGACATCGCCGATCATTAGAACCCGCATAAGAGCCTTTCAAGATTTGTGATTATCATAGCTTTATTGCGGCTATGTTTAAAATTGTGGGCCATAGGAATCGGTTCAAACAAATTCTTTTCGGATAGAACCTAAAAGAATTTTGGCTGAGCATCCATATGATTTAAAGCCTTAGTAATAGTGTGTACCTAAACTTGCTATTGGGCGATTTCGACTGTTCTTGACTCTCTTATTACCACAACCCGAATCTGACCTGGATAGGCAAGAGTTTCCTCGATCTTCTCAACGATGTTTCGCGCAAGAGTAGCAGCCGAAACATCGTCGGTACTTTCAGGATTTACCAGAACTCGGACTTCACGACCAGCCTGAATAGCGAAAACTCGTTCCACTCCCTCGAAACCTTGAGCGACCTCTTCAAGAGCTTCCAATCTTTGGATGTAATTCTCTATCGTATCCTGTCTGGCCCCGGGTCGAGCAGCGCTGATCGCGTCGGCGGCGGCTACTAAGAATGATTCGACCGTTGTCATTTCGCGATCATGATGTTCTTTGATTGCCGTAACCACAATCTCTTTCTGGCCGTATCGTTTTGCCAGGTTAGCTCCGATTTCTGCGTGCGGACCGTCTACTTCGTGTGTAAGTGCCTTTCCGATGTCATGTAGGAATCCAGCTGTTTTGGCCGCCTGAGGATTTGCACCGATTTGCGCAGCGAGTATTCCAGCAACGAGGCCAACTTCAACCGAATGCTGAAGGACATTTTCCCCATAGCTGTAACGGAATTTCAGTCGCCCAACGAGTTTTACAAGCTCAGGATGTAGGCCTTTTACATCTGCGTCGAATGTCGCTTTTTGCCCGGCTTTGCGAACCACCTCATCTACTTCGGAGTGGGCTTTATTCACTGATTCTTCAATCCGTGCAGGATGGATACGGCCATCCTTGATCAGACGGTTAATTGCAACACGTGCAATTTCGCGTCTAATGGGATCAAAGCAAGATATGGTGATCGCTTCGGGGACATCGTCAATTATCAAGTCGACCCCAGTTGTGGCCTCAATTGCTCTGATATTTCTGCCTTCTCTACCGATGAGCCTTCCCTTCATCTCATCATTTGGTAATGAAATACTTGTCACGGTGGCCTCCGAAACGACTTCGGACGCGAGCCTCTGCATACTCTCGGCGAGAATCAAACGAGCTTTATCGTCAGCCTCATCTTGTGCTACTAGTTCGGCATCCCTGTACCGGCGCGCTAACTCGAACTCAATATCTTCTTCAGCTTGATCTATAAGTTGTTGCCTGGCATCTGACATGGAAAGACCGGAAATCGCTTCCAGTTTTTCACCAGCTTGCTGTCTCAGATCATTGAGTTTCGATTTCTCATCGACTAACTCGTCACGTTGATCCTGCAACTGTGATTCATGTTTGTCTGCTGCATCGGCCTTGCCTTGAAGTATCTCTTCCCTGGCCTCAAGACGACTTTGTTGGCGTTGTAACGTTAACTTCTGATCGTTGATCTGAGCTTGCGCATCACTTCGTAGTTGAAGCGCTTGCTCCTTTGCTTCAAGAAGAATCTCCTTGCTGCGAGCGTTGGATCTGCGCATTTGTTGCGCTGATGCTTCTTCTACGGCTCGCTGTGATTTTGCCGAAAGGATGTTGTGTAGTTGAAAGCCTAGTCCGCTCCCAACCACAACCGCAACTAGGGCTACAAGAACGGCTGTAAGGATGATTTCCATCCTGGACCTCCTGAGCCAATAGGTTATTTTGTTGTAATTTTTAGTGCGACAAGGGTGATTTAAATTTCACACTTAGTGAAGCACTAGGTTGAATAGTAAGATCGAATTGAAACTGAGGCAAGGATTTATACTGGGAATTAACAGCAAGTCTTAACTTTTCTCAGACTAAAAACCGTCAAAAAATTACTTTTGTGGTCTTGATGCTGTTATTTGCCGTCGTTGAACAAGATTCGCTAGTTTTCTTCAGGTTCTGAGTCGCTCGAGGTATCTTCTTCGCCTTCGCCTTCTACAGCTTCTTCACCTTCAGCGTCTTCGAGCATTTCACCCTCTTCACCTTCAACCACCGGAGCAAGATCTTCTTCAGCGGTCACACGTGGGGGTTGTACCCAAGCAATTCGTTCGTCTTCAGGACCTGCAAGTTCGACCCCCGCAGGGAATTTCACTTCATTTGTGAGAATGACAGAGTCAATTTCTTCTAGAATCGAACAGTCGACTACGATTTCACTCGGGACATCAAATGGCTTGGCGTGGACTAATATTTCGAATGAGCCCTGAGTAACTACACCTGCTCCACCAGCTGTTCCTGGTGCTTCTTCCTGGCCTGTCAATACGATTGGGACAGGTACTTCGACTAATTGTTCAACATCGACGCGTTGAAAATCTACATGTTGAATATCACCAGTAACTGCATGTCGCGCTATCTCTCGAACTATAGTTACCGTACCTTTTCCATCGGCAGATTTCAGTGTGATAGGAGTAGTACGCCCTGCAGTACGAAGGGCGACACGTAGATCGTTTTCTTTGGTTTGGAGAGACTCCGAATCTTCGTTGAGGCCGTACATGTGTACGGGAGTAATTCCCTGCCTTCTGAGTGCACGATTCTTTTTACCAAAAGTTGTACGAACTTCGACTTCCAGCGTAACCGCGTCCATCGCGATCATCTCCCATAAGATTGTAAATTGGCGACTATACCTTGTTACGACAACGCCAAGGAAAAAGTCTTACCGATAGTGTGATCATGCATGCAAGGTATTCGAAATTGATTATTTCTATTTATGCACGGCCATCGATTCTATCACGGAGACGGTATTACGGTTGAGGACATTTACAGACATTATGGTAATACCTGATCCATCTCTGGTGAACGGATGGTCTAACTATACTATCGATGGAGAAACGAGTTGCAATGATATGATTGGGCAGGCTTGGTCCTGCTTCAACTCGTTTCGGTGTTGAGTTAGGTGCTCTTCTCTAGTGGATGCTGAGCTGGGAGATTTTGCTATGTTAGTGCCAATGAAAGTGGACTACGGCGTCAGGGCCCTTGTTTACCTTGCGCAGCACAATAGTGACCAGTTTATCTCTACCTCTGAAATTGCCCGCGCTCAGCATATACCAGAACCTTATTTGCTCAGAATATGTTCGGAATTGCATAAATCGGGTTTGATTGACTCACGGAGAGGTCCGCAAGGCGGACATAAGTTGGCAAAATCGGCGGACGATATATCGGTAAGTGATGTCGTGAATTCTGTTGAATATTCTCTTGCACCCGTTGACTGTGTTGAAGAGCCAGAAGGATGTCGGCTTTCGGGAGCTTGTTCACAACGGGAATTATGGAGTGACGTTGAGAAAATGTTGTTGGAGCATCTGAGCAAGGTGAGGATCGGTGAATTGCTCAGCCAGCAGATGGCTATGCCAGGTGGGGCTTCCTTACGGGTAAATTTCTAGCGTTATTTACTTAAAACATTCTTGTCGCTTCATTGTTGATCAACGACTGTTCCGCCGGACACGCTTATGGTCTAACCGACTGTTGTCGGATAATCAATTCTCCTTGTTCTATTGGCCTTGTATCCATAAATGTGGCGATATGAGTTGTACCACGTAGTAGAATTCGATACGACTACTATTGATGGACTCGCGATTATTGACAGGCTTACGAATTTATCCGTCGGATTGGATGAGAGGTAAATTTAGGGACATGGCACAAACCAACGGCTTCACGCCACTCACACCAGCACAGGTGCAGCGCTACAGTCGCCACCTGATCATGAACGGTGTCGGTAGTGCGGGTCAGAGAAAACTGATAGATGCAAAGGTTCTCATCATTGGAGCTGGTGGACTTGGTTCACCTGTGGCGCTTTATCTGGCGCTGGCAGGCATAGGTACCTTAGGTATTGTTGATTTCGATACGGTTGACGTATCAAATCTTCAGCGTCAGATTTTGCATACAGATGCAGATGTCGGACGGCCTAAAGTGATTTCAGCTAAGGAAACGCTTAATGCTCATAATCCAGACGTAAATGTGGTTTTGCACGAGGAGCCTATTAATTCTGAAAATGCTATGGATATCATCCCTGATTACGACATTATCGTGAATGGGGCCGATAACTTTGCAACGCGGTACCTCGTAAATGACGCTTCGTTTTTGGCCGGTAAGCCTCTTGTTGATGGTGCTATCTTGGTTTTTGATGGCCAGGCCACAACCTATCAACCGGGTGAAGGTTGCTATCGTTGTATGTTCCCAGATCCTCCGCCTCCAGGTGAAGTTCCTAATTGTGCAGAGGCTGGCGTGATTGGGGCACTTCCGGGTCTCGTGGGTTCGATTCAGGCACTTGAGGTTGTAAAGTTGGCTATGGGCGTGGGTGAGACGCTTACAAGTCGTATGTTGTTGATTGATGCGCTGACCATGGATTTCCGAGAGATTAAGATTCGGCGAAACCCTGAATGCAAACTCTGCGGAGATAATCCAGAGGTTACAGAATTAATCGATTATGAGATTTTTTGTGGCATCTTGCCACCTACACCAATAGAAGAGCAAATTGTGTCAGCTGATTAATTTGCTGATACTTACGACGTTTCTGTTCATCACTCATATTTGATCAGCTGGTCTATCCAATGCAAGAAAACTTTTTGGTTCCGTCTTTAACTGCACCGACGTATGCAATAAAAAAAGATCCGTTATCAGCCATTGGCAATACGCCACTGGTGGATGTCTCTGCCCTCAGCCCGAATCCGAAGGTTCGGATTTTCGGCAAACTTGAATCTGTTAATCCCACTGGTTCTGTAAAAGATCGAGCTGCTAAATCACTCATTCAGTCAGCAGAACAAAATGGGTTACTTAAATCAGGAGACACAATCCTAGAGCCTACCTCAGGGAACACTGGTCTTGGGTTAGCGATGATTGGGCGCATTCGAGGTTATAAGGTCAAAGTTGTCATGCCTGCCAGTGTCCCTCCAGAGCGCGTGAATTTACTTGAGGCTTTCGGAGCCGAAGTAATTTTGTCCCATGCTGACAAAGGAACAAACGAATCTATTCTATTGGCCAAGCAAATTTCCGAAGAGAATCCCTCTTACTACATGCCATATCAATACGGGAATCAAGCTAATCCTGATGCTCACTATCAGACAACGGGACCAGAAATCGTACGTGATCTGCCCAGCGTAGATGTCTTTGTGGCAGGGCTTGGGACCGGTGGAACCTTAATGGGTGTCGGTAGAGCACTCAAAGAGCACAATCCGGACGTAAAAATTATCGCGACAGCTCCTCATCCTGATGACAAGGTTCAGGGCTTACGTTCCATCGAGCATGGATTCATCCCACCTATTTTAGATTTGAACAAACTGGATGGCAGGATTCTTGTCGATGGTGAAGAGGCGTTTTATTGGACCCGTCGCTTGCTGACGGATTCTGGAGTCTTTGTTGGTGTATCCTCGGGGGCCACTTTTGCTACAGCTCGAAAAATAGCAAAGAAGATGTCGGATGAAGATCGTGAAGGCACTATTGTTGCCATGTTTGCCGACGGTGGTTGGAAATACCTTTCCACAGGAATTTATGGTGAAGACTTTAAATTTGATCAATCGGAGATCGAAGGCAAAACTTGGTGGTAATTAACCATTTTCAATTTAGCTCTGCTGTTTTTCGGGATCAATAATTTAGTTTAAGATCACTTTTCGCTTGCGAAAGGTAGTTGCCATTGTCAGATAATTCTTCATCTTCGGAATTTTCACTTGTATTCAAAACAGCTCGTGAGCAGGCTAGATTTTTAGCTGATGGTGAAATCTCTTCTCAAGAATTAGTAACTGCTCATCTGAATCAGATAGAGCGGGTCAATCCTTCTGTTAACGCGATCGTCACTTTGGTGGCGGAGCCGGCTCTAGATCAGGCCAAAGCTGCAGATGAGTCGCGTATTGCTGGAGTCGAAGCAGGG
>CAJWJL010000084.1:0-8886 GCA_913042135.1 uncultured Chloroflexota bacterium
TGATTATCTGCTCGTTGATCAAGAATCGAGTACTGGACCTGATTTGTTATTACAGGGACATTGGTAGCTATTGCGCGGCCTAGAAGTTGAATGCCAAAGTTTGTCGTGCCGATGTGGTGTATTTTTCCGGCTTTTCGAAGGTCACCAATCAGTGACAGAGTTTCCTCGAAGCCTGGTACGTTAAGGTTCCACCATTGGAGTTGCAACAGATCTAATCGAGGGAGGTTCAATTCTCTAAGTGAGCGATCGACAGAAGCGACTATAGTGGCTTTGCTCGGCGCCGAACCTGTTACCGGTGCGGTGTATCTTGTATGAATTTGAATACCTGAAAAATTCTCGCTAGGGAGTGACTGCCGGGCTTTGGATAGAAACCTACCTAGGAGACTTTGTCCGTCGGAATAGGTATCCGACGTTTCATAAGCGGTAATCCCCAATCGACTGAGTTGCAGAAGATCTTCAATTGCGTCATCACCTCGGTTCTGAAGCTGCCAGCCTCCAACAATCAATTGACTAACGGCGTAATCTGGAGCAAGTTGGACTTTAGGAATCATTGTATTCGGCTGATTATCTTTACCGTTATAGAAATGGCCTTTATAAAGAATGGTTCATTGTTTGATAGTAACAAGTGTCGGGCTCTCTACAAAATTAGCGGTTACTGTTTGGGTGTCGTACGTAGTATCCTTAAAAGCTTATTCCCGATTGTGCTATTGAATGTTTGAAGTTCCGGTATAGATAGCTGGAGAATTTGATGACTGAAAAAATTTATCGTGGATATAACAAGGACCAACTGGAGGATCTGTATAACCAAAAACATAGAATCCCAGGCTACGACGATTATCCGATTAATTGGAAGCGTGATAGTGACCGTGCCCGTAAAGAACTAAAGACAATGTTGGATGTTCGTTATGGAGATCACAGTCTCGAGACCTATGATGTGTTTCCTGGCAAACCCGGGTTTCCAGTACACGTATTTTTCCATGGTGGATATTGGTATTCTCAGGATAAGTCAAACTTTGAGTTTATGGCCCCGGCTTTCGTAGAAAAGGGCTGGACATTTGTTGGTGCGAATTATCCTCTTTGTCCCGACGTGACCATGACTGAGCTTGTCGACTCATGTAGGAGAATGGTTGTTGATCTTTTTGGTCGATTTAACACTTGGGGATTCGATGGCAGTGCCATCCATTTAGCTGGACACTCTGCGGGGGCACAAATCGTTTCAATTCTGGCTACTACCCAGTGGCATCACCACACTCAAAACCAGTGTCCACTGATTAGTAGGACTATGGGCATTAGTGGTATCTATGATCTTCAGCCAGTGATCTATATTGATCGTAATTTGGAAATAGGACTAACCGAAAATGATGTCGACGATTTTTCTCCGATTACTTATAGTGAACCCTTCGCCGGCGAACTGGTTCTAGCTGTCGGCACACATGAAGGTTCAGAAAAAGTTCGGCAAATGCAGGACTTTGCAATGGTGCAAGCTGGCCGGGGTAAAGGCAGTCAATCAGCGTTGATTGAAAATGCAAATCATTTTTCAATTCTGGATCACTATGCCGACCGCGACGGATTATTATTAGAACTTGCAACCTCAGAATGACCGTGGAATCGGTTTTGGCTTAGAGTCAGTTCGTTATACAATCAGGTCCAGATTTGAAAGATATATTAGTTACTTATTGTTTGCCTTTAATAAATATAAGGAGTAATGGAGATGAAAATGCTACAAAAGAAGACCGTCGGAGTATTGGGTGCAGTTCTGTTGTGTATGGCAGGTTCGGGTTTGTTAAATACGTCTATTGCAGCATGTAAACATAAGGTCGGTGCTGTACTTTCGTTGACTGGTGCATACGGCGCTCACGGCGTGCCTATTTCTAGAGCAGCTCAGCTAGGAGTAGAGCAGGTAAATGAAGCTAGAGCGGCACTTGGAGTCGGTTGTGATCTGGTATACGACGTTCGAGATTCAAATACTCAGGCGTCTCTCGCTGTCGACGCCGCTCGAAAGCTGATCGACCTTGAAGGTGTAACGGCTTTAGTGGGTCCAATTTCGTCAGGTATTACTGCGCCGCTACTCAGTTCGGTAACGGTTGAAAAAGATGTTTTGGTCGTAGCTACCGCATCGACGTCGTCAACGTTTACGAATATGGCTAAAAGAGGGGAGACGAAAGGACTGTTTTTTCGTACTTTGTCGTCAGATTCACTACAAGCGGTTGCTGCGGCTATGATGGCTTATCAGGCGGGTTTTCGTAAGCCAGCGATTATCTATTTTAATAATGATTGGGGGAAAAATAACCAGGCTGGCTTTATAGATGCATTTAAGGCCTTGGGTGGAGAGATAGGCAATTCCGTGGCATTTAATCCAGATCAACCATCTTACCGGTCTGAAATCACAAAAACACTGGAGGGTAATCCCGACAGCTTGTATATGCTTAGTAATACCCAGGACGGCGTCAAACATTTCAGGGATTGGATTCGATTTGATGGACCGCAGAATTTCATCATGCCGCAAGGTATGAACGACAGTGCATTTGTGGATACTGTTGGTCAAGAGCTTCTGAAGAATGCATGGTTTATCAGCCCTGGTACTCCAGCGAACTCTTCACTCGAAAAAATGGAATCCGACTTCCAGGTACGCTGGGATGCGACCCCGAAGGGACCGGGTAGGAATTCAGGATATGACGCCGGTGTATTAATTGGCCTGGCGATGGTCACAGCAGACATGCGTGGTCTGGACACGAGTGGTCCAACACTTGCTAAGATCGTTCGAGAAATCACTGGTCCGGATGGTGAGGAACATTATGGTGGCGTCGACGGTTTAAAAGCTGCGATCAAAGCTATCAAAGCAGGTAAGAATATTTGGTATGTTGGTGCAACAGGGCCGATCGATTTTGACCCCTACGGTGACGTCGCCGGACCATTTGTCATGATGAAAATAAAGGATGGTGACTATGTTGATGTTGGTGGTATCTCGCTTGAAGAGGTTTCTCAAGTTAAAGCCAAGGTACGAGCGATGACGAATTAGTCTGAATTCAATTTCTATGACGACTTGAGGCCAAGAAGCTAGCTTCTTGGCCTCTTGGTTATTGAATAAATAACTCCATTAATTCCCATCAGAAAGTCCAGTTTTTGGATTAATTCTTGCGGTCGCCTAGACCATGCTCACGGTAGAGAACCTAGCAAAAGAATTTGACGGCCTGACTGCTGTCAATGACCTCAATTTTACTGTCGAGCCAAATACTATCTCTGGTTTGATTGGTCCGAACGGTGCGGGTAAAACAACAACATTCAATATGGTTGCCGGTCATTTGAAACCCTCCGGCGGGAAGATTTACTTCGACGGTAAGGAGATTACAAATCTGAGGCCACATCAGACATTCCAGTTGGGTATTGTTCGGACATTCCAAATACCCAGACCATTTTCTGGAATGACAGTTCTAGAAAATTTGACTATGGTTCCCCGCAACCAAATCGGTGAGAAAATTTGGAACAATTGGCTGCGGAATAATGCAGTAGAAAGGGAAGAGCAACAAATTAGAGAGAAGGCAAACGGGTTACTCGAATTCTTGAATTTATCTGATCTTCAGAATGAGTATTCGGGGAACCTCTCAGGTGGACAATTGAAGCTATTAGAGCTCGGTAGGGCTTTAATGTCTGATCCAAAGATGATTTTGTTGGACGAGCCTGCTGCAGGTGTAAATCCCACTTTGTTGGAGGAGATTATCGATCGAATAAGAGATATACACAGCCAAGGTGTGACGTTTCTAATCATTGAACACAATATGGAGCTGGTAATGCGCTTGTGTTCATCAATCTTGGTGATGGCAGAGGGTGATATTTTAATGCGAGGCGGCCCGGAGGAAGTTCGCTCCGACCCTCGTCTTATAGATGCGTTTCTAGGCGGTGGCGCATCGCTTAAGAATGGCTGATGCAGGTAATCGGAGAAGTAAATAACTGTGACGAATTCTGATATCAGCTCAGATAATGTGATTCTCAAGGTGACTAACCTAGTAGCAGGATATCAACGAGTGTTGCCGATCGTTATAGATGTCTCTGTGGAAGTTGTTCAAGGTGAAATATTGACATTGTTAGGGCCAAATGGTGCCGGCAAGTCAACACTTATAAAAGGAATCTGTGGTTTGGTTGAAGTTATCTCAGGTGAAGTGTTGTTCCGGGGAGAAAATATCTCGGACTTAGAGACGCATGAGATCATTGCCCGCAGAGTTGCTTATGTTCCTCAGACACACAATGTGTTTTCAAAGTTGACTGTTGCACACAATCTGGATTTGGGTGCGATATCAAACTTTGATGCTTACCAGGATCGCCTAAGCAAGGTCTTTGATTTATTTCCCGACTTGAAGAAATTTAGAGATACCAGCGCTGGAAAACTGTCGGGTGGTCAGAGACAAATGCTGGCTTTGGGTCGCGCACTAATGGCAAATCCTATTCTGCTTCTCATTGATGAACCTTCAGCCGGATTATCTCCAAAACTTAGGGATCAAGTCTTTCAGCAAGTGGTTCAAATCCGAGACAGTGGTGTAACAGTAATAATTGTGGAACAGAATGCGTATGCAGCCCTGTCTGTCTCCGATCGAGGGATGATTTTAGCGAACGGCCGTCTTCGGCTAATAGCAAATGCGGTGGAGCTTCTAGAAGATCCAAAAATTGCCGAGATCTATTTCGGTGCTAGGTCGACGGCTGAGAAATCATGATTCAGTACGTTGTCGACGGTTTGGTTAATGGCTCGATTATCGCTCTTGGTGCGGTAGGCCTCAGCATCACCTACAACGTATTACGTTTTGCTAATTTCGCACAGGGTGAGATTCTCGCGATCGGGGCATATATCTCGATGGCATTTATAGTGTTGATGGGAGTAGGCATTGGCTCTATTGGCCCCGTCTCATTTGGATGGCCACTGATTGCATCAATAATATTGTCTGTTCTCGTTACGAGTGTAGTTGTCTTGGCGATTGACTGGTTGCTTTTCCGCATACTCAGACAGAGATCGGCATCAAGGATTACATTTATTATTGCTGCATTTGGATTGTCGTTAATTGTTCGAAATGTCATCACGCTGATTGCCGGTGCAGATCAGATGTTCCTAAGTTTCTATATTCCAAAAGCAATCCCAGTTCTCGACAATTTCAAAGTTGTACCAGACGATGTTTTGATTTTGATTATCACCGCTGTTTGTGTAGTGTCATTGCACACATTTTTGTCTATTACTACCGTGGGTAAGAAAATGCGTGCGGTCGCCGAGAATCCAGTCTTGGCGATGGTCAATGGAATTAACGTGAAATCAGTTGTCCGATGGTCTTGGATCATTGGTGCATCGTTGTCTGCAATCGCGGGAACGCTGCATGCCCACGTAACGCAGCTCGATCCAGAAATGGGATTTGAACTCATACTCCCGATGTTTGCGGCACTGATTGTGGGTGGAGTGACAAACGTTTATGGAGCGGTACTCGGTGGGTTCTTGATAGGCCTAACGGAAGCTTTTGCAGTTGCAATAGATCTTTCTGCTTATCGTGGTGGTATAGCATTTCTAATTATGATTGTGGTCTTGATCTTGAGGCCTCAGGGAATTCTAGGCGAGAAAGAAAGAGATGATTGATATTCTGTCATTTGTTATTTTTTTCTTCATCATTTGTTCATTTTATATTATTAGCTCTTTGGGATTAAACATCCAATATGGGTTTACGGGCATGTTTAATGTCGGAATCGCGGGTTTCTTTGCGGTTGGAGCTTATACCAGTGCGATCCTTACCGGCCCTGAATACGCTGATACAATTTTCGGCGGCTTTCAATTGCCAATCATATTGGGCTGGCTATGTGCGATTGCTGTGTCTGGTCTAGCTGGAGTACTGGTTGGTTTGGTGACTTTAAGGTTGCGAGAAGATTTTCTCGCGATTTCTACATTTGGAATTGCAATATGTATTCAGTTGGTAGCACTGAATTGGGAGTCAGTTACGCGTGGGCCAAACGGCCTGTATGCAATTCCCAAGCCATTTTCTCGATTCTTAGACTCTGCAGTCATGAGCAATTTGTTTTATCTCATTATCTGTATTATGACCATAGTAGCGATCTACTATGCTCTTGAACGTGTCGTGAAATCGCCCTGGGGTAGGGTGCTTCGATCAATCAGAGAGGACGAAGTGGCCGCCGAGGCTTTGGGTAAAAATGTTTTCATGTATCGGTTGCAAGCCTTTGTACTTGGTTGTGGAATCATGGGTTTAGCAGGTGCGATGTACGCTAACTTTGTTCGTTTTATTAGTCCGCAAGATTTTCTCCCGATATTCACAATTCAGGTGTATGTGATGTTGATTGTTGGTGGGAAAGGCAATAATTTAGGCGCTATCGTTGGAGCAATAGTCATCTGGGCGCTATGGTCTGCAAGTGATAGTCTGATTAATTTTATCGTGGCCCCTGACTATCAAACACAAGCAGCAGCCTTACGAATAATCATTGTCGGAGTGGTTTTGGTACTTATGCTGCTCTTTAGGCCATCAGGAATACTGCCCGAGAAAAAACACCTTTCGAGTTAATTACCGTAATCTCGACTAATTTGAATTATCGGATGTTACTTCGATAATCAACAACATTAAGTGTGAAATATGGTTTATAGAAACTATAGCCAAGATGAACTTGAGGCGCAGTTTGTTCTCGACGGCGTACCATGCTTAGACGAATTGTTTGAGGAAAGGCTTAAGAGAAGTATTCGATCGCGGAGCAGGTTCGAAGCACTACTCGATGTGCCCTATGGCACTCATCACGAACAGACCCTAGATGTTTTCTTTGATAAAACTGCTGAGCGAAGTGGCTTAGCTCAGGTGTTTATCCATGGTGGATTTTGGCACACGCTAGACGCCAAGACTTTCAGCTTCGTTGCAGATGGGTTCTGTGAAGATGGGACCGTCGTAATTGTCATCGATTATCCAATGTTTCCAGCTGCTGACTTCCCGATGATTGTCGACTCGTGCAAGCAAGCAGTTCAATGGGTTTATGATCATCGATCAGAGTTGGGAATTGAACCGACGAACATTTCAATTTCAGGTAACTCAGCAGGTGGACATCTTGTAACCTTGTTGATGGATAGGTTATGGCCTTTAGGAAAGAATCTTCCTGCTAATGTAATTTCCACCGGGTGTGCGATCAGCGGATTGTATGATCTAGAACCTGTTCGTCAGAGCACGAAAAATGAGATTTTGTGCCTTTCAAAGGAAGATGTAAGAATATTTAGCCCCATCCATAATATTCCAATTATGGCTGGCGAATTACTGTTCGCAGTTGGTGCCAATGAGACTAAAGAATTTTTGTTACAGCAGTTAGAAATGAATGAGAGTTGGTCTGATAGTGGTTTGAAGAGTTTGGCAACTGTCGTTCCAAACCGCAACCATGTCGACATTGTTATGGATGAATTTGCAAACAGTGGTAGTGAAGTCAATCAAATGGTAAAGAACTTAATGACTGGCGGCCATGATTGAGAAACTACATGCGATAGCCACTACGGATTTCAATCAAAGACCGAGAAAACACGATCGTAGAAGATAAATTATCTTATCCCAATTGATTTTCATATCAGAGTACCACCTTATGAAACCGGAACGGTTCTGTTTGTCCCCAAACTACGAGATCAGTCAAGTTATTACGGGTCTATGGCAAGTGGCGGACCTTGAAAAAGATGGATCAGAGCTTGACATCGAAATAGCCGCAGAGAGCCTTGTTCAATATGCTCTAGACGGATTCGATACATTTGATATGGCAGACCACTACGGAAGTGCTGAACTGATCTCTGGTCGGGCACAGGAAATACTTCAATGCCAGCAACAGAATGTCGATAGTCTGAATCCCGCTCGGTTTCACACAAAATGGTGCCCGAAACCCGGTGTAATGCAGCCCAAAGTTGTGCGAGACGCTATTGATGAACGTGCAGATAGACTTCGAGTTGAATCGATAGACCTCCTACAGTTTCATTGGTGGACATTTGAACACCCAGGTTATTTAGATGCTATGGAAGGTCTGGTGTTGGCGCAACAGAGCGGTCGAATTAACAACATTGGTTTAACTAATTTTGACACTAATCATCTGCGGGTACTCGTTCGTCACGGTTTTCCAATTGTATCTAACCAGGTAGTGGTCTCTATGCTAGACCAACGTGGTTTGGAAGAGATGACACAAGTTGTTATGGAAAATAACATCAAACTTCTAGCTTATGGTGTTTTGGCCGGTGGGTTTCTAACGGAAAAATGGTTAGATAAACCAGAGCCGGCGAACTCTGATCTTAGTGATTGGAGCAAAATGAAATATAAGCGTTTTATCGATGAGACAGGAGGTTGGACCAATCTGCAAAATATATTGCGAACGCTAAAATCTGTCGCTCAACGTCATGGTGTGTCAATCGCCAATGTTGCTACACGCTGGGTGCTGGATCATCCAGCTGTCGGTGCAGTAATTGTTGGTGCGAGGCTTACGGAGAATCAACATCGTCAAGACAATGTAGCGATATTTTCTTTTAGTTTAGATGAAGAGGATCGGAGTCTAATAGCTGAATCAGTTGCCAATAACAGACGTTTGAAAGGTGATTGTGGTGATGAATATCGGGAACCTCCTTTTCTAACCGCGTCGGGTGATCTTAGTCATCATCTCGATTCATTTCCCAATGTTTATGAACCAATAGCTGTGCCTGGAAAGGCTGACCGTATTCAAGTGTTCAGTGGCACTAAATGGGAAAAAATTTGTGGGCATTCTCGCGCTGTAAAGATTGGGAATCGTATTCTGGTTAGTGGTACGACAGCAACCCATGGTCAGGATGTTGTCGTTTGCCGTGGGGATGCGGCGGGACAAGCTGTTTACGTACTTGACAAGATCAAGGCAAGTGTAATGTCTCTCGGT